>NZ_LZKF01000193.1:0-12692 GCF_001672665.1 Mycobacterium sp. E2238
TGGGTGCGGGCCAGCATGTTTCGCCTTCTCAGTTGGCGCCGACGGCGCCGATCCACCGGGTGCCGCTCGCGGCCGCCGATTTGGGTGCGGGCCAGCATGTTTCGCCTTCTCAGTTGGCGCCGACGGCGCCGATCCACCGGGTGCCGCTCGCGGCCGCCTTGCCCGCCGAGCACGTCGCCCCAATGCACCTGCCCGCCGGCATGCCCAACGAACACGTCGTGCAGGCGCACGCGGCCGTCAAAGCCGCGGCCGGTCCGAAGCCCTTGCCGGCGCTGGCATAGCGAAACGACATAGAGAAAAGGAAGGTAGTCATGGATTTCGGTGCGATGCCCCCGGAGGTCAATTCGGGCCTGATGTACGCGGGCCCGGGCCCGGTGTCGATGCTGGCGGCGGCGACGGCGTGGGAGGGACTCGCCGCGGAGTTGCGTTCAGCCGCGACGAGCTACGGAACGGTGATCCTCGAGCTCACCGATGCCGCCTGGCAGGGCCCTTCGTCGGAAGCGATGGCGGCCGCCGCAGCCCCATACGTGGCCTGGATGCACGCCACGGCGGCGCAGGCCGAGCAGGCGGGGATGCAGGCGACCGCAGCCGCCGTCGCGCACGAGGTGGCGTTTGCGGCCACCGTGCCCCCGCCGGCGATCGCAGCCAACCGCGCCTTGCTGATGCAGCTCATCGCGACCAACTTCCTGGGCATCAACACACCGGCGATCGCGGCCACCGAGGCGCAGTACGGCGAGATGTGGGCCCAGGACGCGATGGCTATGTACGCCTACGCCGGCTCCTCTGCGGCGGCGGCCATGCTGGCGCCCATGATGGTCGCCCCGCCCACCACCAATCCCGGCGGGGTCGCGGCCAGCACCATGGCGGCGGGTGAGGCCAACATGCAAGCGACCATGGGGCTGCCGTCGACGCTCAATTCGTCCGCGTCGTCGCTGGCCAGCAGCTTCCCATCGGCGGTCAGCAGTTTTTCCGACCTGCTCGGCATGCCGTTCGGGCAGGCTGGCGGCGCCGCCATGTCGGGAGTGGCCGGGATGGCCGCGCCCACTGCGGGATTCGCGAGCGCTATGCCCGCATCCGGGGCATTTTCCCCGGCTGGGATGCCCGCACGCTTCATCCCCGCCGAACCCTTGATGACTGCACCGGAGCGGATGGCGCCGGCGCGGCTGATGCCGGCGGCGGCAATGGGGCAGGCCGCTCCGGTCGGAGGTCTTTCGGTGCCGCCGAGCTGGACCGCGGCGACCCCCGAGGCCGCCGCACCGGCCGGGGCCCCCCTGGCGGGCGCCGGCGCGGCGGCTCGGATGCTGAGACCCCCGCATAGCTCCGCGGCCCAAACGGGTGGCATGGAGATGCATGGATTCGGCGCCACCATGCCGGCTCCCGCCAGCGTATTGCCGCGCGTGGTCGGATGACGGGAAGGAGAAAGTCTGAACGCTTCGGTAGCCGAACTTCCAACGTGACAACAACTTTCGAAGGAGACATGTAATGACAACACGATTCATGACCGACCCGCACGAAATGCGGGCGATGGCGGGCCGCTTCGAGGTGCACGCCCAGACGGTTGAGGACGAGGCTCGCAAGATGTGGGCGTCCTCGATGAACATCGCCGGCTCCGGCTGGAGCGGTCAGGCGCAGGCCACCTCGTACGACACCATGGGCCAGGTCGATCAGGCATTCCGCAACATCGTCAACATGCTGCACGGCGTCCGCGACGGGCTGGTTCGCGACGCGAACAACTACGAGCAACAAGAGCAGGCGTCACAACAGATCCTGGGCAGCTAGCCCACCAACAACACAGGAGACGATCAACGATGACCATCAACTACCAGTTCGGCGATGTCGACGCCCACGGTGCCTTGATCCGCGCCCAGGCCGCGTCTCTGGAGGCCGAGCACCAGGCCATCATCCGCGATGTGCTTGCGGCCGGGGACTTCTGGGGCGGCGCCGGTTCGGTGGCCTGCCAGGAGTTCATCACCCAGTTGGGCCGCAACTTCCAGGTGATCTACGAGCAGGCCAACGCGCACGGGCAGAAGGTGCAGAGCGCCGGCAGCAACATGGCCAGCACCGACAGCGCCGTCGGCTCCAGCTGGGCCTGACGACCTAAGGAGTGACGAGGACTTTGCAGTGTCGCTCGGGGTCGGCGAGGTCGTCAAAGGCCGCGCCGACCCCGTCGAGGCCGACCTCGCCGGTGATCAGCGGGGTCGCGTCGATGTCGCCCTCGGCCAGCGCACGCAGCGAGTCGGTGAACTCCTCCGGGGTGTAGGCGAGTACGAACTGAACACTGATCTCTTTGGCAATCGCGAAGAATGGATGCACGGTGTCGGGCTGCATGCACACACCGGCCACTACCAACCGGGCGCCGGGCCGGGCCCGAAGCAACACGTCGTCGATGATCCCCGGCACTCCGACCGCCTCGAACACGACCGCGGGTTTGACCGAGTCGAACGGCGAACCCTGTGCGGCATCGAGCACCCGATGGGCGCCCATGGCGGTGGCGAGTTCGCGCCGCTTCGGCGAAAAATCCGCCGCGACAATGTCTTCGACGCCACGCGCACGAAGCGCCGCGATGATCGCGATGCCGATCGGACCGCAGCCGATGACCAGCGCCGTCTCGCCGGGCGCAATGTTGGACTTGTTGACGGCGTGCAACCCCACCGCCATAGGTTCGGTCAGGGCCGCATGTTTGAAGTCCAAGCCGTTCGGGATGGGCAGCAGGAGCGGCGCCGAGAGCAGCATTCGTTCGGCGTAGCCGCCGATTGTGCTGTTGCTGTACACGATTGGCTCCACGCCCTTGGCGGACAGCAAGACCGGAAGCGAGGTGACCAGCGTTCCCGGCGGGTGGGTTTCGGTGTCGGGTCCGGCCTCGAGCACCTCGGCGCTGAACTCGTGTCCCATGAAGACGTCGTGGTCCAGGTCGACGTGCATGCCGCCCGCACCGGCGGCCACTCGGTTGCTCATTTCCAGCACCTGCGCGCCGTGAGCGGCGAAATGCAGGTCGGACCCGCAGATCCCGCACGCCCGCACGCCGACGAGCACCTGCCCTGCCTCGGGCACGGGCTCCGGCACGTCGTCCCGGTAGACCATCCGTCCGTCTCGCAGTACCGCGGCGCGCATCAGCTTTGCCCGCCCTTCTGCTCCTCGACATGCTCGGTGATGGCTTTGACCACGGCCTCACCCGCTCGGCCGATCAACTGGTCGCGGTTGCCCTTGGCCCAGTCGTGCGACGAACGCGCCGCCTCGAGCTGGCCCTTGAAATGGGGAATCACCTTGCGCGCCATCAGGTCGTAGCAGTGGTACGTCGCCTCGGGTGATGCCCAGTCGTGGCCCAGCATCAGCAGCGTGCCGAACCCGCCTGAGCGGTCGAGCAGGTCTTCGATGTGGGCGATCGCGTCGTCGGGGGTGCCTATGCAGCAATTACCCTTGGCCGCGTAGTCCTCGACGAACTCATGCGGCGTCTGGGCGCCCTCCACGGCGTTGGCCAACGGGACGAAACCCGCGGCGCCGAAGTAGTTGGCGAAATCCTGCAACCCGTACGTGCAATCGTCGATGGCCTGCTCGCGGCTGTCCGCGATGTGCATGATGCTCAGAACACGCCAGTCGGACCGATTGGGCTCGTCCCGGCCGACTTTGGCGGCCTGCTCGCGCACCACGTCCCAGGTGGTTTCCAGAGCGGCGTAGCCGCCGGGCACGGACATCGACAGCGACAACAATGACGTGCCCAGCGTACCCGCAAGCCGCGGCCCGGACGGCGAAATCATTGCCGCCGTGGATATTTCGGGGTAGGGCCAGGTGTAGGGCCGAATATGCAACTGCGCGTCACGCAGGGTGAACCAGTCGGCATGGCGGTCTATCCGCTCGGAGGGCCCGGCGCGGAACAGCGCGAGGATCGCTTCCAGCGACTCCTGCATCATGTGTCGTTGATCGACCGGGTCGATGCCCATCATGTAGGCGTCCGAGGGCAGCGCGCCCGGGCCGGTGCCGAACATGACCCGGCCGCGGGTGAGGTGGTCGAGCAACACCCAGCGGTCGGCCACCATCAGCGGATGGTGGTAGGGCAGCGAAACCACTCCGGTGCCCAACCGGATGTGCTTCGTCCGCTCGGCCGCGGCCGCGATGAAAACTTCGGGGCAGGAAATCAGTTCGTAGCCACCGGAGTGGTGCTCGCCGAACCACGCTTCGTCGAAGCCGAGGCGATCCAGCGCGACCACGCGTTCCATGTCGTATTCCAAGGCCACCGTTGGCGATTGGCCGATCGGGTGAAACGGTGTGATGAAGACACCGAAGCGCAGGGGGGCGCTCATCGCAGCTCCAATTCGTTGAGGAAGTCCAGTAGGGCCGCGTTCACCTCGTTCGGGCGCTCCTGCTGCAGCCAGTGCCCCGCGCCGTCGATCATGACCTGACGGTAGGGGCCGATGATCAACTGCGACGCGCGGTCGGCGCGGGTGAACGTCAACACCGGATCGGCCGTCCCACCGATAAAGAGCGCCGGCACAGTGATTTTCGCGTCGGCGAGTTCAGGGGTGGTCTCCCAGTTGCGGTCGAAGTTGCGATACCAGTTCAGGCCGCCGGTGAATCCGGTGCGGGAAAACTCGCTGATGTATTGGTCGAGCTCGTCCTGGCTGAGCCAGTCCGGCAACCGATCCGGTTCGGGAAGGCGATCGATGAATCCCTCGGGACCGGGCGCCACCATGCGTGCCGCGGAGAGCGGGTCGCCCGACGTGCGCAGGCCGCCCAGCATCCGGCGGATCGTGCGGGCGGGATCACCGTTGAGCTCCGCGTCGGCGACGCCGGGCTCCTGGAAGTACAGGATGTAAAAGAACTTGTCGCCGAGCATCTTGCGCCACGCCTTCGTCGGCGCGACGTGCGAGCGGGGCACCGCCGGGACGCTGAGCCCGGCGACGGCCGCGACCCGATCCGGGTGCAGCAGCGGCGCATTCCACACCACGGCGGCGCCCCAGTCGTGTCCGATCCAGACGGCGCGTTCGGCGCCGACATCGTCGAGCAGGCCGACCAGGTCGGCCGTCAGCTGGTGAATGTCGTAAGCCTCGATGGCGTCCGGGCGAGAGGAGCCGCCGTAGCCGCGCTGGTCCGGTGCCAGCACGTGGTAGCCGGCCTCGGCGAGGACCGGTATCTGGTGGCGCCACGAATAGGCCAGCTCGGGAAAGCCGTGGGCCAAGATCACCACTGGCGCGCCGCGTTCTCCCGCCTCGACAACCCGCAGCCGCACACCGTTGGTCTCGACTAACCGTTCGGTTGATTTGAGCACCCTGTCACCAAAGCACACCGCCCGCGGGCTGAGAAGTATTCGCGTTTGATCGCGATTTGCATTCCAATGGCTTTGGTCCCTGGTAGATATCGCCGTGAGTGCTCGCACGACCGAAAGCAGGTGAACCCGGAGATGAAGCGGCTCGACCACGTCGTCCTATGGACGGGAGATCCGCGTGCGTCGATGGATTTCTACACCAGGGTGGTTGGTTTGGGGCCGGTGCGGTTTGCCGAGTTCGAGGCCGGCGATGCGCCGTTCCCCAGCGTGCGGGTGTGTGAGGACTCGATCATCGACCTGATGCCGCATGCCGCCGCCGATGCCACCGAGTCGATGACACGGACGCGGGGCAGCGCCGGGCGCCCGGTGAATCACGTTTGCCTCGCATTGTCGAAGGCCGAGTACGAGGCGCTGGATCAGCGCCTGCAAGCCGAGGGAGTGGACACGAGCGCGCGGTTGAGTCGCAGCTACGGCGCCCGCGGCTGGGCGCCGCAGGGGTACTACTTCACCGATCCGGACGGCAACGTGGTGGAGGCCCGCTATTACGAATGATGGGAGACCCGACAGGTCCGCCCACCGAACGTCACGCTGGCGCGACGCTCGGCGTGCCCGGAGGGAACCCCCGGTCGTTATATCCACAGAATGGTGGCAACCCCCAGCACCGGCTCGGCCGGGCTGACGATGACCACTACGACAACGGTGGCGACCCGCTGCGCTCCGGCTCTGCCGGAGCTGGCGATCGCCACTAGCGGTAACCTGGACTTTTCTAGCTGCGTGTATATCGGGGAAGGACCTGGCCGGCGAGGCCGATGATTGATGAACCGGAAAAACGTTATTCGCACCATCACGGCGATTGCCGTCGTAGTGCTGCTCGGTTGGTCGTTCTTCTACTTCAGCGACGACACTCGCGGCTATAAGCCCGTTGACACGTCGGTGGCGGTGGCGCAGATCAACGGCGACAACGTCAAGAGCGCGCAGATCGACGATCGCGAGCAGCAGCTGCGGCTGACCCTGAAAAAGGGCAACGGCGACACCGACAACTCGGACAAGGTCATCACCAAGTACCCGAGCGGGTACGCCGTCGATTTGTTCAACGCGCTGAGCGCTAAAAACGCCAAGGTCAGCACCGTCGTCAACCAGGGCAGCATCCTGGGCGAGCTGCTGGTCTACGTCCTGCCGTTGCTGTTGCTGGTCGGCCTGTTCGTGATGTTCTCCCGCATGCAGGGCGGCGCCCGAATGGGCTTCGGCTTCGGCAAATCCCGCGCAAAGCTGCTCAACAAGGACATGCCCAAGACCACGTTCGCCGACGTTGCGGGCGTCGACGAGGCCGTCGAAGAGCTCTACGAGATCAAGGACTTCCTGCAGAACCCCGGCCGCTATCAGGCGCTGGGCGCCAAGATCCCCAAGGGCGTGCTGCTCTACGGCCCGCCCGGGACCGGAAAGACGCTGCTGGCCCGTGCCGTGGCCGGGGAAGCCGGAGTTCCGTTCTTCACCATCTCCGGCTCGGACTTCGTCGAGATGTTCGTCGGCGTCGGCGCGTCACGGGTGCGCGACCTGTTCGAGCAGGCCAAGCAGAACAACCCGTGCATCATCTTCGTCGACGAGATCGACGCGGTGGGACGCCAGCGCGGCGCCGGCCTCGGCGGCGGCCACGACGAGCGCGAGCAAACGCTGAACCAGTTGCTGGTCGAAATGGACGGGTTCGACCCGCGCGCCGGGGTCATCCTGATCGCGGCCACCAACCGCCCCGATATCCTCGACCCCGCGCTGTTGCGGCCCGGCCGCTTCGACCGGCAGATCCCGGTGTCCAACCCGGACCTGGCGGGCCGCCGCGCGGTGCTGGAGGTGCATTCCAAGGGCAAGCCGATCGGTCCGGACGCCGACCTGGCCGGCCTGGCCAAGCGCACCGTAGGCATGACCGGTGCCGACCTGGCCAACGTCATCAACGAGGCGGCGCTGCTGACCGCCCGGGAGAACGGCACCGTCATCACCGGCGCCGCCCTGGAAGAGGCGGTGGACCGGGTGATCGGCGGGCCGCGCCGCAAGGGCCGCATCATCAGCGAGCAGGAAAAGAAGATCACCGCCTACCACGAGGGTGGGCACACCCTGGCCGCCTGGGCGATGCCGGACATCGAACCGATCTACAAGGTGACGATCCTGGCGCGCGGGCGTACCGGTGGGCACGCGGTGGCGGTGCCCGAGGAAGACAAGGGCCTGCGGACACGCTCGGAGATGATCGCGCAGCTGGTGTTCGCGATGGGCGGGCGTGCGGCCGAGGAGTTGGTGTTCCGGGAGCCGACGACCGGCGCGGTGTCCGACATCGAGCAGGCCACCAAGGTGGCCCGCGCGATGGTCACCGAGTTCGGCATGAGTTCCAAGCTGGGCGCGGTCAAGTACGGCACCGAGCACGGCGACCCGTTCCTGGGCCGGACGATGGGGACGCAGGCCGACTACTCGCACGAGGTCGCCCGCGACATCGACGACGAAATCCGCAAGCTCATCGAGGCGGCCCACACCGAGGCGTGGGAGATCCTCACCGAATACCGCGACGTGCTCGACACGTTGGCCGGGCAGTTGCTGGAGAAGGAGACCCTGCACCGGGCCGAGCTGGAGGGCATCTTCGCCGACGTCGAAAAGCGGCCCCGGCTCACCATGTTCGACGACTTCGGTGGCCGCATCCCGTCCGACAAGCCGCCGATCAAGACGCCCGGCGAATTGGCGATCGAGCGCGGCGAGCCGTGGCCACCACCGGTTCCCGAACCGGCCTTCAAGGCGGCCATCGCGCGAGCCAGCCAAGCCGCCGCGGAAGCCGACCGAAACAACAACGGCGGCAACGGTTCTCAAGGGGCGGCGGCGCGTCCGGGCGTGCCGCACGGCCCCACCCAGCCGGACTACGGTGCGCCGGCGGGTTGGCATGCGCCCGGCTGGCCGCCGCATGGTCAGCAACCGAATCACTGGTATCCGCCGCCCCAAGCCCCGCAGCAGCCGTACTGGCCGCAGCCGGCGGGGAACTACCCGGGCCACCCGGGTCACCAAAATCAGCAGGGTCAGGCGCAGCCGCCCTACCCGCCGTATCCGCCTTACCCGCCGCCCGGGCTGCCCGACCCGAACGGCGGAAAGTCTCCCGAACAGCAGGACGACGACGTGAGCCGGTCCAACCCACCGGCTCACGGCTGACGAACGGAGGATTCGATGGCCGTGACGGATTTGGGGCCGGACACCGCCGCTACCGCCATCCGGGTGTTCGACCAGGCGCGTGCCGAAGCCGCGGTTCGCGAATTGCTGTACGCGGTCGGCGAGGATCCGGACCGCCACGGCCTGCGGGAAACGCCGGCTCGTGTCGCCCGCGCTTACCAGGAGATGTTCGCCGGCCTTTACACCGACCCCGACAGCGTGCTCAACACGATGTTCGACGAGGAACACGACGAGCTGGTGTTGGTCAAGGAGATCCCGCTGTACTCCACCTGCGAGCACCACCTGGTGTCTTTCCATGGTGTGGCCCATGTCGGCTACATCCCCGGCGCCGACGGACGGGTCACCGGGCTGTCGAAGATCGCGCGGCTGGTTGACCTTTACGCCAAGCGGCCGCAGGTGCAGGAACGGCTGACCAGCCAGATCGCCGACGCCCTGATGAAGAAACTCAATCCGCGGGGCGTGATCGTCGTGATCGAGGCCGAGCACCTGTGCATGGCCATGCGCGGGGTTCGCAAGCCCGGTGCGACCACGACGACCTCGGCGGTGCGCGGACTTTTCAAGACCAATGCCGCTTCCCGATCCGAAGCCCTCGATCTCATCCTGCGTAAGTGAGTCGGCGCCTGTGCGGGTTATGGGAGTCCTGAACGTCACCGACGACTCGTTCTCCGATGGCGGCCGCTATCTCGACACCGGCAACGCGGTGGCGCACGGACTGGCACTCGCCGCCGACGGCGCGGACATCGTGGATGTCGGGGGGGAGTCGACTCGGCCCGGTGCCACCCGGATCGACTCCCGGGTCGAGATCTCTCGGGTGATCCCTGTCGTCAAAGAGCTTGTGGCAGAGGGAATCACGGTGAGCATCGACACCATGCACGCGGACGTCGCGCGAGCGGCGCTGCAGAACGGTGCGCGGATCGTCAACGATGTGTCGGGGGGACGCGCCGATCCCGCGATGGCGCCACTGCTGGCCGACGCCGGGGTGCCCTGGGTGCTGATGCATTGGCGGTCCGTGTCGGCCGAGCGCCCGCATGCGGCCCCGCACTACGACGACGTGGTCGCCGAAGTGCGCGGCGAGCTACTCGCCAGCGTCGACGCCGCGGTGGCCGCGGGCGTCGATGCCGCCAACCTGGTGATCGACCCGGGACTCGGGTTCGCCAAGACGGGTCAACACAATTGGGCGCTGCTGCGTGCGTTGCCGCAGCTGGTCGCCACCGGAATCCCGGTGCTCCTGGGCGCATCGCGCAAACGGTTCCTCGGTACGTTGTTAGCCGGGCCGGATGGCTCACCGCGCCCCCCCGCGGGTCGTGAGACGGCGACGGCCGTGATCTCCGCGCTGGCAGCCCTGTACGGGGCGTGGGGCGTTCGCGTGCACGACGTGCGGGCCACGGCCGACGCCCTCAAGGTGGTGGGGGCCTGGACGCAGGAAGCGCAGCAGACGGCTGGAGACGATGGCTGATCGAATCGAATTGCGGGGGTTGACGATTCGTGGACGACACGGAGTTTTCGATCACGAGCGGGCGGACGGGCAAGACTTTGTTCTCGATATGACGGTGTGGATCGACCTCGCCGGAGCCGCGGCCAGCGACGAGCTGGCCGACACCTACGACTACGCCGCCCTGGCCGAACTGGCGGCCGACGTGGTGGCCGGGCCGCCGCGCAACTTGATAGAAGCGGTCGGGGGCGAGATCGCCGACCGGGTGATGGAAGACGACAGAGTGCACGCCGTCGAGGTGGTGGTGCACAAGCCGCAGGCCCCGATCCCGCAGCAGTTCGCCGACGTCGCGGTGGTGGTGCGGCGGTCGCGGCGCGGCGGTCGCGGTTCGGTGGTCCCGGCGGAGCGGCGCCTATGACCCGCGACGACGACGATGACGCCGGCGTAGCCGGGGTCATGGGGGTACCGCCCGCTTGCGGGGGAGAGCGGCGCCTATGACTTGGGTGGTGTTGTCCATCGGCTCCAACCTGGGCGACCGGTTGGCGCGTCTGCAGTCGGTCGTCGACGGGCTGGGCGAGAAGGTGCTGGCGGTATCCCCGGTGTACGAGACCGATCCGTGGGGCCGGGTCGATCAGGCACCGTTTCTCAACGCGGTGCTGATCGCCAACGATCCGGCGTGCGACGGGCAATGCTGGCTGCGCCGGGCCCAGGAATTCGAGCGGGCGGCGGGACGGGTGCGCGGCGAACGCTGGGGCCCGCGCACCCTCGACGTCGACCTGATCGCCTGTTACGGCGAGACGGAGGTGGTCTCCCGCGAGAACAACCTGACGCTGCCGCACCCGCTGGCCCATTTGCGGGCCTTCGTCATGATCCCGTGGCTTGCCATCGACCCCGATGCCCAGCTGACCGTCGGTGAGGGACCGCGACCGGTCGCGAGCCTGCTCGCCGAACTGGAACCGGCCGACCGGGAAAGCGTCCGGCTGACCAGCCTCACGCTCGAGCGGGCGGGCAGTCCCCCGGCGGATCCGGAACCGGACACCTGATGGGCCCGACCCGCAAACGTGACCTCACGGCCGCGGTGGTCGGCGCTGCGGTGGTCGGTTATCTGCTGGTGACCGCCCTGTACCGGTGGTTTCCGCCCATCACGGTCTGGACAGGCCTGTCGCTGCTGGCGGTGGCCATCGCGGAAGCCCTGTGGGCGCGCCACGTGCGGACCAAGATCACCGACGGCGAAATCGGCGTCGGCCCCGGCTGGCTGCATCCGCTGGCGGTGGCGCGCAGCCTCATGGTCGCCAAGGCGTCGGCCTGGGTGGGCGCGCTGGTGCTGGGTTGGTGGGTCGGAGTGCTCGTGTACTTCCTGCCGCGGCGGTCCTGGCTGCGTTCGGCCGCCGAGGACACGAGCGGCGCCGTGGTTGCGGCCGTCAGCGCGCTGGCACTACTCGTCGCCGCGCTGTGGCTGCAGCATTGCTGCAAGTCGCCGCCCGATCAGACCGAGCACGGCGAAGGCGCGGAAAACTAGCCCAGTCGTGCTCCCCGGCCAACCCGCGCGAGAATCGCCGGAGTAGGGCGACACGCGGAATGACCTCGCGCAGGTACAGTCAGGCCATGACCGTTCTGTCCCGCGGCGCCCGGGTTCGGCGCGGCGGCCGCAGGCCGGGGTGGGTGCTCTTGACCGCGTTGCTGGTCCTCGCGATGGGGGCCAGTTCCGCGCTGGTTTTCACCAATCGGGTGGAACTCCTCAAGCTCGCTGTAATCCTGGCGCTGTGGGCCGCAGTCGCCGGCGCCTTCGTGTCGGTGCTGTACCGCCGCCAGAGCGACGCGGATCAATCCCGCGTGCGCGACCTCAAGCTCGTGTACGACCTGCAGCTGGATCGCGAAATCTCGGCCCGCCGCGAGTACGAACTGACCGTGGAGTCCCAGCTGCGCCGCGAATTGGCTTCCGAGCTGCGCGCTCAGGCCGCCGACGACCTGGCCGAGCTGCGGGCGGAGTTGAGCGCGTTGCGCACCAGCCTGGAGATCCTGTTCGACACCGACCTGGCTCACCGCCCGGCCCTGGAGACCCCGGAGACCGAGGCGCCACGCGAGCGCGCGTACAGCGAGTGGGACCGCAACGGCGAAACCCCGCGTGACGCGCCCTACGACTGGGTCGCCAGCGACCGGGTCACCTCCGTCCCCCAGGAAACGCCCGCGGGCCGCGCCGACGAAACGGCAATCATCGACGTGCCCGAGGAACCGCTGTTGCCGCCCCGGCAGGCGCAGCCCCGCCGCGAGCGGGTCCGTCACCAGTACGAAGCGCCGCAAGAGCCGGGGCCGCCGCCCCAACCGGAGCCGTCGTACAGCGCCGCGCCGCCCCCGCCGGAGCCGCGATTCGAACCGCGCCAGCAGCCGCCGCCGCCGCCCCAGCCGGAGCCGACGCCGGAGCCGGCGCCTCAGCCGCAAGCGCAGGGCTGGCAGCCCGCGGGTGCGTCGGGACTGTGGTTGCCGCCCGGGACGCCGGGCAGCAACTGGGCCGGCTCCGAATCGACCGCCGCACCGGCCGACGAAACGTCGGGCCGGCGGCGCGCCCGCCACACCGAGTCGGACGAGGCCTGGGCCGGCCCGGTCTCCGAGCCGGTGACGCCGCCCTACGGCGAATCGGGTCGCCGGGCGCGGTCGCGCCACTCGGCGGAGTACCGCGACTACGGCGTGCGCAACTTCACGCCCACGAACGAGCCGGCCTTCACACCGCCGCCCCCCTGGAGCGGGTTGACGAAGATCGAGACCGCGACCACCGAGCCGGGTACCCGCTTGGCGGCGCGGTGCAGG
>NZ_LZKF01000194.1:0-965 GCF_001672665.1 Mycobacterium sp. E2238
TGACGTCGCCGGCGCACGGCAACTGCAAGGCTAGGACCCGTGACGAAATTCGCCCTCGCCGGCTACGGAACGCGCGGCGACATCGAGCCATTGGCAGCGGTCGGCCGCGAGCTGCTGCGCCGAGGGCACGACGTGGCCGTGGCCGTCCCACCGGAATTGATGGGTTTCGCCGAGTCCACCGGGCTCGCGGCGGTCCCGTACGGCCCGGAACTGCACGACTTCCTGGACGAGGAGTTCCTCCGCAACATGTGGGCTGAGTTCTTCCGGAACATCTGGACGATCCGCAGCCCGATCAGGTTGATGCGCAAGGTCTGGGAGCCCCTCATCCGGCATTGGGGCGAGGTCAGCGCGGCGCTGACGTCCCTCGCCGCCGACGCTGACCTATTGTGCACCGGCCTGAATTTCGAGCAGGCCGCCGCCAACGTCGCGGAACACTACAACATTCCGCTGGCGACACTGCATCACTTCCCGATGCGGGCCAACGGGCAGCTCGTTCCGAGCGTGCCGGCGCCGCTGTTCCGCTCCACCATGAAAGCGGTCGAGTGGCTGTTCTGGCGCTCGACGAGGCAGGTCGAGAACGAACAGCGCCGAGAACTCGGCCTACCAGCGGCCAACAAACCCTCGCCGCGAAGGATCGCCGAACGCGAATCGCTGGAAATCCAGGCCTACGACGAGGTGTGCTTCCCCGGGCTCGCTGCCGAATGGGCGAAATGGGGCGGCCAGCGTCCTTTCGTTGGATCGCTGACGATGGAGCTGCCCACCGATACCGACGACGAGGTGTTGTCGTGGATCGCGAAGGGGACACCGCCGATTTGCTTCGGCTTTGGCAGCATGCCGGTTGCCGAATCGCCGGCCGACACGGTCGCTCTGATCGGCGCGGCGTGCGCGGAGCTGGGTGAGCGGGCGCTGGTGTGCTCCGGGTGGAGCGATTTCAGCGACGTGCCGCACTTCGACCACGTCAAGGT
>NZ_LZKF01000195.1:0-28927 GCF_001672665.1 Mycobacterium sp. E2238
GACGCACGTCGTCGAGTTTGATGTCCAGGTTGTCGGCCAGGCTGCGGACCTGACCGCCCCACATCGACACGATCACCCCGGGCAGAAACATCATCGGCGAATCGTCGTCCGCCGTTGTTCCGAAACCCATTGCTGCTCCGGTGAACTCGGCGTCATCGTAGTTCCCATAGTCGAAGATCTCCTGCACGGTGATCGTGTCGATGTGGGGCGGTCAGGTCCGCAGCCTGGCCGACAACCTGGACATCAAACTCGACGACGTGCGTCAGCGCGTCGAACCTTGGTACACGCCAGAACGAATCGACTGCACAATGATGACGGTCGAGCCAGGACAGATGGCCGCGGTGCGCTTCGCCACCGAGGGGGTGCGTGACGGCAAGCCGGTGATCACCCTCGAACACGTGACCAGACTTACCTCGGCCGCAGCGCCCGACTGGGAGTTTCCGCCCGACGGGCATACCGGCGTCCACCGTGTGGTCGTGGAGGGCGAACCGCGGGTGGAGATCAACACCCACGTTTCGCACCCTCTCTTGGATTCAACTGATGCCGGCTGTATCTCGACGGCGGGCCGGGCCGTGAATGCGATCGACTGGGTGTGCCGCGCGCCGCATGGGCTCATCGGTGTAGAGGACATCCCGCTGTCCGCGACGATGCGTGGCCTGATGTGGAACGAGCGATAGGGCTTACAGCGGCCAGCTGTTCGGCCCAATCTCGTAACGCAGCGCAGCGGCCGGCGGCAAGTGCTGTCGTTGGTTGACCGCAATCGCATCGACGACTAGTGCGACATAGCGTCGCCAGCCGTCACTGCCCGCATCCATCGTTGACAGCACGCTGAAGAGCATCGCGATCAGGCGGGGTAGGTCGTCGGCGACCAGGTCGGCGCGGATGGTGCCGACCCGCTGACCTTCTCGGGCAAGCTCGCCGAGCGCCTCGTTAAGCGAAACCGAGATGTCTGAAGTGAGCGCCCCGGCCCGGCGCGCGGCAGTCAGCAGGTTGTGTTCGCGGGCCCCCAATGAAATAGCCGCGTCGATCAGCTGAGTGAGACCACGCAGTGGATCCTTCGCGTGGCGGGCGGCGTCGATCACCGGGGTGAGGTCCTCGGCGATGCTTTGATCCAGGGCGGCCCGGACCAGGTCGGCCTTCGCCGGGAACCTGCGGTACAGGGTTCGCTCACCCACTCCCGCCCGGCGCGCGACCGCTTCCACCGGGGCATCGGGCCCCAATTCGCCATAGACCTCGCGCGCCGCGCGCAGGATGCGCTCGACGTTGCGTGCCGCGTCCGCCCGCAACGGCCGGTCTTCAATCGCGGTCATGGTGACAGCCTAACTGACAGTTGACTGCCAACAAGCGGAGCTTTACGCTCTACAACTGGCAGACAACTGACACTTAACGGGAAACGCGGGTTATGTCAACAGCTTCCAGATCCTCCGGATCCGCAGGCGCCTGCCCTGACGCCGAACTCCCGGTGCTACCGGTGCCCCGGCCTGGACACTGCCCGCTCGCGCCGCCACCCGAGTTCGCGGACTGGCGCGAACAACCCGGGCTGCGGCGCGCGATGTTCCAGGGCAATCCGGTCTGGGTGGTCAGCCGCTACCGGGATATCAGGGCGGCGCTGGTCGATCCGCGCTTGTCCGCGAAGACCATCCCGGACTCCATCATGCCGACGGACGCCGACAACAACGTCCCGGTGATGTTCGCTCGGACCGACGATCCCGAGCACCATCGGATCCGGCGAATGATGACCAGCAACTTCACTTTCCGGCGGTGCGAATCGATGCGACCGCACATCCAGGAAATGGTCGACCACTATCTCGGCCAGATGATCGCCAACGGTGCGCCGGCCGATCTGGTGCACGAATTCGCCTTGCCGGTGCCGTCAATGGTGATCGCACTGTTGCTGGGAGTGCCACCCGAAGACCTCGAACTCTTCCAGCACAACACCACGACCGGCCTCGACCAGAAGTCCTCCGACGCGGACAAGGGCCAGGCGTTCGGGGCCATGTACGCCTATATCGAGGAGCTGGTGGAACGCAAAGAGCGCGAACCCGGCGACGACCTGATCAGCCGCCTGGTCACCGAATACGTGGCGACGGGCCAACTCGACCGTGCCACCACGGCCATGAACGCTGTGATCATGATGCAGGCGGGCCACGAAACCACCGCCAATATGATCTCCTTGGGAACGGTTGCGCTACTGGAACATCCGGATGTATTCGAGCGACTCGGACAAACCGACGACCCTGCCGTCATCGCGAATATCGTCGAAGAACTGATGCGCTACCTCACCATCGTGCACAGCCAGGTCGATCGCGTGGCGACTGAAGATCTGATGATCGGCGGTGAGCTGATTCGCGAGGGGGAGTTCGTCATGATGAGCCTGCTCGCGGGGAACTGGGACGCCGAATTCGTCGACAATCCCGAATCCTTCGACGCCGACCGAAACACCCGCGGACACTTGGGCTTCGGGTACGGCGTGCATCAATGCATCGGAGCGAACCTGGCGCGCGTCGAGATGCAGGTCGCGTTCGCCACGCTGGCGCGCCGACTGCCCGGGCTGAAGCTGGCGGTGCCGCCGGAGAAACTGAGATTCAAAGAGGCCCACATCTACGGCATGAAAGAGCTTCCGGTCACCTGGTGAGGGCCGCCATGCGATTCGACGATCAGGTAGCCGTAATCACCGGTGCCGGCGGCGGATTGGGCAGACAGTACGCGCTGCTGCTGGCCTCTCGTGGCGCGCGCATTGTGGTCAACGACGTCGGCGGCTCGGTGACCGGGAACGGCTCCGACGCCGCAGTGGCGAACGTGGTCGTCGACGAGATCCGCCGGCAGGGCGGCGAGGCCGTCGCCGACGACCACAGCGTTACGAGTCACGAAGGTGCGGAGGCGATCATCGACACGGCCCTACGCGCCTGGAGCCGCGTGGACATCCTGATCAACAACGCGGGCATCGTCGGCGACGCGCCGTTCGAGGACATGACCGCCGATCGCCTCGCGCCCCTGGTCGATGTGCACCTGAACGGTGCCTTTTACGTAACCCGGCCTGCGTGGCGGGCCATGCGGGAGCGGCGCTACGGCCGCATCCTCAACACCTGCTCGGCCGCCGGAATCCTTGGCGCCGAGCGCATGAGCAACTACGGCGCGGCGAAAGCCGGGCTGGTCGGCCTCACCCGGGTGCTGGCCGCCGAGGGTGCCGCGCACGGCATCAAGGTCAACGCCATTGCGCCGATCGCCTACACCCGGATGCTGACGCACTCGCTGGACGGCGCCGGCCCGCAGGATGACCCGGCGGCGCGGGCGGTATTGGATGACCTTGTGGCCCAATACCTTCAGCGGCTGGACCCGGCGCAGGTCGCGCCGGTGGCGGCCTTCCTGACGCACCGGGAATGCCCGGTCTCCGGCGAGATCTACACGGTCGGCGCCGGACATGTCGCCCGCTTCTTCATCGGCCGGACTAAAGGTTTCTATGATCCCGGGCTGTCGATCGAGGATGTGCGCGACCATCTCGATGAGATCCGCGACGAAGCCGGCTACACGGTTCCCCGTGGGCCCGCCGACGAGATGACCGAGCTCTTTGCAACCATCATGAACAGCTGAACGCCGCGCCGACGCCGTCTGGTGCCGGCGCCGGCTTCAGGCAGCCGTACGCCTCGATGCCGGCGGGGCTCAATCGGGCGGCCGACTGACGGGCGTAGTTCACGCAATACAGCCCGGTTTGATCGGCGCGGCAACGATAGTCACCGAATGACAGCGAGTCACCGTTCGCCAGCTCGGAACCGTTGCCGTTGATGAACGGACCGGGATCGGCGCGCGACGCGCCCACCTGCAGGCTCGTCCCGTCGAAGGTCACCCAGCCGCCCTGCCAGTTGCCGTACGACGTCGGGGGAGCGGGTGGTGGGTTGGTCAGGCTCACCATGCAGACCATTGCGCCGCCGGTGTGCTTGGAGTCGGTCATGCACGGAACTTTGCCGGCCGCCGCGGTGAAGGCGATGTCGTCGCCGAGTGGCGTGGTCGCACCGTCGCGAATCGCGTCGTGATAGCGACCCGGATCCGCGGGGCGGCCCGCCTCGATCCAGGCGATGACGTCGGAGATCGGGGCGCCGGGAGCGGGCGCGGCGTTCGGGGCCGGTGGTTTGCCTCCCGATGGTGTGGTGGCAGCGGTCGTGGAGGCATGAGTTTGCTGGGACTGGCCGCCGACGGTATGGGAGCACCCGGCGACCAGTAACGACGCTGCCAACAGCGCGGCGATCCGCATCCAGTCAGGCTAACCGCCGTGCGGTCTTAATAAGGCGCTGCGCGCGCGTTACGCCCGCCATGTCGGCTAACGTCGGGTTATGCATCAGCGCACCGTCCGCGCACGCACGACCATCGGCACCGTGGAAGGTTTCACCCGCGACGGCGTCCACCGCTGGCGATCCATCCCGTACGCCCGGCCGCCGGTCGGGCCGCTGCGATTGCGGGCGCCCCGGCCGGCGCAACCCTGGTCGGGGGTGCGACACTGCCACGGCTTCGCCAACTGCGCGCCGCAGCAGCGCCGCTACACAATGCTCGGGGTCGGCCGCTACCAGCCGATGGGGGAGGACTGCCTCACCCTCAACGTCGTCGCCCCCGAGGCCGCCGCCGAAGAGCCGTTGCCCGTCATGGTCTTCATTCACGGCGGCGGTTACATCCTGGGCAGCTCGGCCACACCGCTCTACGACGGCGCGGCGCTGGCACGCCGCGGTTGCGTATACGTCTCGGTGAACTACCGACTGGGTGCGCTGGGATGCCTGGACCTGTCGTCGCTTTCGACGCCGGACATCGCCATCGACAGCAACTTGTTCCTGCGCGACCTGGTGATGGCTTTGCGCTGGGTGAAAGACAACATCTCCGCGTTCGGCGGCGACCCCGACAACGTCACGATCTTCGGGGAGAGCGCGGGCGCGCACATCACCGCCACCTTGTTGGCGGTGCCGGCCGCCGAAGGGCTGTTCGCGCGGGCCATTTCGGAAAGTCCGGCCGCCGGCATGGTCCGCTCGCGAGAGACCGCCGCGGAATTCGCGACGCGCTTCGCCGCGCTGCTGGGCGCGCGCCCGCAGGACGCCGCCGAAGTGCTGATGCAGGCGTCAGCGGCGCAACTGGTGGACGCCCAGCACCGGCTGATCGACCACGGCATGGAGGATAGGCTGGGCGCCTTTCCGATCGGCCCGGTCGCAGGCGACGACGTCGTGCCCATCGATCCGGTCGAGGCGATGCGCGGAGGGCACGCGCACCGGGTGCCGCTCATCGTGGGCACCAACGCCGAAGAAGGGCGCCTGTTCACCCGGTTCCTCAAAATGCTGCCGACCAATCAAACGATGATCGAAGAACTGCTGGCCGACACGGAACCGGCTGCGCGCGAACGTATTACGTCCGCATACCCGGATTACCCCGCGCCGTCGGCGTGCATCCAGCTCGGCGGCGACTTCGCGTTCGGTTCGGCGGCCTGGCAGATCGCGGAGGCCCACAGCGCGCACGCGCCCACCTATCTCTACCGGTACGACTACGCCCCCCGCACGCTGCGCTGGTCGGGCTTGGGTGCCACCCATGCCACCGAGTTGCTGGCCGTCTTCGACGTCTATCGCACCCGATTCGGCGCGCTGTTGACCGCCGCGGCCGATCGGCGCGCTGCGCTGCGGGTCAGTAATCAGGTGCAGCGTCGGTGGCGATCCTTCAGCCGCCACGGCGCCCCGGGCGACGACTGGCCCACCTATACGACCGCCGACCGCGCCGTCATGGTCTTCGACCGCAAGAGCCGCGTCGAGTTCGATCCACACCCGCACCGCCGGATTGCCTGGGATGGCTTCTCCCTCGCGCAGTGACCTGGCACGCTGACCCTCATGCATGCCGACACCGCAGAAGTCATCGAACGACCCGGCGACCTCACCGCCGCATGGCTGGAATCGGCGATCGGCGGCGGACCCATCGACGATTTCTCCGTCGAGCGCATCGGCACCGGGCAGATGAGCGAGTGCTACCGCATCCGGCTCAGCTACGCCGAGGCCGCGGCGCCTCCCGGCAGGCCCGAGTCGGTGGTGCTCAAGGTGGCGGCCACCGACCCCGTGAGCCGGCAAACCGGGCTTGCCCTTGGTCTCTACGAGCGGGAGGTGCGCTTCTACGGCGACATCGCGCCACGCCTGGGCGGGCCGATAGCGCCCTGCTACCACGCCGCCGTCGATACTTCGACGGGCGCGTTCGACCTGTTGCTGGGTGATGCCGGGCCGGCCGTCGTCGGGGACGAAATCGCCGGTGCGACAGCCGAACAGGCGCGCCTCTGTGTCGTCGAGCTGGGGCGGCTGCACGGGCCGCTGCTCGGCGACGCCGCGTTGGCCGAAGCCCCGTGGCTGAACCGCGAATCACCGCTCAACCAGGCGATGATCGCCCCGCTGTATGCCGGGTTCATCGACCGCTACGGTGACCAGATTGCGCCAGAACACCGCATGGTGTGCGAACGCCTGGTCGCGTCCTTTGACGGCTACCTGGCCGCCGAGTCGGCGCCGGACCGGATCCGTGGGCTGATGCACGGCGACTACCGCCTGGACAACCTGTTGTTCGGCACCGCCGGGGCCGACCGCCCGCTGACGGTCGTCGATTGGCAGACGGTTTCCTGGGGGCCGGCCATGACCGACCTGTCGTACTTCCTCGGCTGCGCGCTGCCGACCCCAGATCGCCGGGAGCAGTACGACGCGTTGTTGCGGGCCTACCACGAGGCGCTTGGGCCTGCGGCGCCCCTCACGCTCACCGACATCGCCGAAGGTGTTCGCAGGCAAAGCTTTTTCGGTGTGATGATGGCGATCGTCTCCTCGATGCTGGTGGAACGCACCGAGCGCGGCGACCGGATGTTCATGACGATGCTGCAACGGCACGGTGATCACGTGCTCGACACCGACGCGCTGGCGACGCTGCCCGCCGCGCAGACGCCCGAACCCCTGCGGCCCACGGAGGAGGACGAAGGCGGGCACGCGCCGACTGCCGAACCGCTGTGGAGTGAGAGCTGGTACGCCGACTTCGCCGATGTGGCACAGGGATTGGGCGGCTGGTTCCGCCTCGGCCTGATCGCCAACGAGCAGAAGGCGTGGGTGCACGCGCTGCTGTGCGGCCCCGACATGCCCACCGTGGCCGTCGACGCGCAGGTACCGCTGCCGGCGGATCCGTGGGACGTGCGCAGCGATTCCTTCGAGCTCGGCCACTGTGCGACCACACCGTTGCAGACGTACCGCGTCGACCTGCACGCGCGCGCTCAGGCTTATCGCGATCCGTCGGCGTTGTTGCGCGGGGAGCCCGGCGCCCCCGTCGAGATGACGATGAGCTTGGTGTGGACCACCGACGGGGTCCCGTACAAGTACCGGTTGACGACGCGTTACGAGATCCCGTGCCGGGTCTCAGGCACGGTCACCATCGATGACGCCGGCTACCGCGTCGAGTCGGTCCCCGGCCAGCGCGATCACTCGTGGGGGGTGCGCGACTGGTGGAGCATGGACTGGATTTGGAGCGCGTTGCATCTGGACGACGGGACCCATCTGCACGGCGTCAACATCCGCATTCCCGGTGCCCCGGCCTTCAGTATCGGCTACTCCCAGGACGCGCAGGGATCCGTCACCGAGCTGGAAACGGTGGATTCCCGAGAGTCCTTCGGCGCCAACGGGTTACCCCTGGGCGCCACCTTGGCGCTCGAACCTGGCGAGGTCACCGCGGACGTCGAGGTGCGCGGCCAGGCGCCGGTATGTCTGACCGCCGCGGACGGGCGGGTCAGCCAGTTCCCGAGGGTCTGGGCGACCGTCCGGACGGCCGACGGACGCAACGGCGTCGGCTGGCTGGAATGGAACCGCAACCTCGCCGAACGGTCCGAGTGAGCGGACGGACTCCCGTCGTGGTGATGGGTGTTTCGGGATCGGGGAAATCGACCGTCGGGATGGCGCTCGCGCGACGCTTGCGGGTCCCCTTCGTCGATGCCGACACCCTGCACCCGCCGGCCAACATCGCCAAAATGGCGTCCGGTGAACCGCTGGACGACGACGACCGCTACCCCTGGCTGGAAACGGTTGGGCAGTGGTTGGCCGGCCACCGCGAGGGAGGCGTGGTGAGTTGTTCGGCGCTCAAGCGCAAATACCGCGACCAGTTGCGCGCGCACTGCCCGCAGGTCGAATTCCTGCATCTCGCCGGTTCACCGGCACTCATCAGCGCCCGACTGGCCGCCAGGACGGCTCATTTCATGCCGGCCGCGCTGCTGCGCTCCCAATTCGACGCGCTGGAGCCGCTGGGCCCCGGCGAGGACGGCGCGACGGTTGATGTCGGCCAGGGCGTCGATGCGATCGTCGACACCTATCTGCGCGGCGACGCGTAAGCCCTCAGGAAAGCTTGCGGCGACCCGTCTTGACCTGCTCACCGAGTCGTTCGCGCGCGGTGTCGGCCAGGTAGCCACCGCGAGCGCGGGCCGTGTCCGCGAGGTAGATGCCGCGCGCGCGGGCGGTGTCGGCGAGGTCCTCGCCGCGGTCCAGTGCCGTGCTCGCCAGGTCCTCACCGCGCTTGCGCGCCTTCTTGGCCAATTTCTCGCTGCGCTTGCGGGCCTTCTTCGCCAGCGGCGCTGCCCAGTCGGCGGCTTCGTCGGCGAGTTCTTCACCGCGCTTGCGGGCCTTCTTCGCCAGCGGCGCGGCTCGCTCGGCCGCCTCGTCCGCCAGCTCCTCGCCGCGTTTGCGGGCCTTTTGGGCCAGCGGCTTGCTCCGTTCGGCGGCCGTGCTGGCGAATTCGCGACCGCGTTCCAGCGCGGCCTCCGCGTACGGCGCGCCTCGTTCGGCCGCCGTGCTGGCCAGTTCACGGCCGCGTTCGGCGCCGATCTGCAGGCCGTGCACGATCTTCTCGCTCAACTCCGAAAAGTCGGTATCGAAGTGGGCGTCGTCGGAGCCGGGCAGCGCCGACGACACTCGCTCGGAGAGCCGCTCGGCCGCCCGGCGGCCGCGCCACCCGAGTGACGGCTTGCCCGCCGTGTCGGCGGAAGCGATCAGCAAACCACCAACCAGGCTGAGGTCGGTGAGGAACTGCTGGCGTTTTTGGGCTTTGGCCTCCGGGTCGCTCTCGTTCCAGAACGAGTGCGCTCCGAGGTTGGCCGGTAGCACCGTGAACGCGAGAGCAGCCGAGGCGACGCGCGGCAGTTTGCCGGTGGCCAGCAGCAGACCGCCGCCGATCTGAACGGCCGCAGTGATTTGGGCGACCGTCTCGGGGTCACTCGGAATGTTGCCGCTCACCGAATTCGGCAGCGCCTGCAAACCATCCACCGCGGGCGCGGCGGCCGCCGCCGCCGATTTGGGGTTCAGCAGGGAATTGACTCCTTGGCCGATGAAAGCCACTGAAAGCAACGGGCGCGCGATTCTCCGGATCAACATGGCCGGTGGATTACCCGACTGGTTGGCGAACAAACCGTCCCACCCATACGCCCAGCTGAAGCGCCATGGTGGGCGACACCGATAGGGTGAAACGCGTGAGGGCGTTGATCGTGGTCGACGTGCAAAACGATTTCTGCGAGGGTGGCTCGCTGCCGGTGACAGGCGGTGCCGCCGTGGCGCCCGCCATCAACGACTATCTCGCCGGCGAGCCGGGCTACGGACACGTCGTAGCAACCCAGGATTTCCACGTCCAGCCGGGCGACCATTTCTCCGACCGACCCGACTATTCATCGTCGTGGCCACCGCACTGCATCGCCGGAAGTGCCGGCGCGGAGCTGCGGCCCGACCTCGACACCAGCCGGATCGAGGCAGTCTTCCGCAAGGGCGCCGATGCCGCGGCGTACAGCGGTTTCGAAGGCGTCGACCAGAACGGGACCCCGCTGTTGGACTGGTTGCGGGAGCGTGGGGTCGACGAGGTCGATGTGGTCGGCATCGCCACCGACCAGTGCGTCCGGCGCACCGCCGAGGATGCCGCGCGGGCGGGCCTGTCCACCAGGGTGCTGGTGAACCTGACCGCGGCCGTCTCGCCGGACTCGGCCGCCGAGGCGCTCCAGGCGATGCGGACCGCGGGCGTCGAAGTGGCCGGGGGTCCGTGATGGGGGTGGCGCCGGATCGGGCGCATCTCCTGGCCGCCGTCGAGCGCTCGCCGCAGGCGGCCGCCGCGCACGACCGCGCCGGGTGGGTGGCGTTGTTCACCGACGACGGCCGCGTGGAGGACCCGGTCGGGTCGCGGCCGCACGTCGGGCAGGAGCAGATCGGCCGGTTCTATGACACTTTCATCGGTCCGCGCGACATCAAGTTCCACCGCGACCTCGACGTCGTCGTCGACACCGTGGTGCTGCGCGACGTCGAGCTCGAGGTCGCGATGGGCTCGGCGATCACGATGTACATTCCCGCGTTCCTGCGCTACGACCTGCGAGACACCAACGGCGAGTGGCGCATTGGCGAACTGCGGGCCTATTGGGAACTTCCCGCGATGATGCTGCAATTCCTGCGAACCGGATCACGTGCGGTCGGACCCGCCCTGCAACTGTCGCGCAGTCTGTTGAGCAATCAGCGGATACGCGGCACGACCGGCTTCGTGACGGGATTCCGGCGGGTTGGTGCGCGGCACAAGAAGCTCGCCGAGGCATTCCTCGGTGCTGTCGCGCGTCAAGATCGGGTCGCGGCCGTGCGGGCGTTATCACCGGTCGCCACAATCACTCTCGGTGACCACGACGCCCTCGACCTCGCCGAACTCGTCGAGCAGTTGGACGGCGCCGGCGCCACCAAGATGATCGGCGCGGGCCCAACGGTGACGATGTCGGTCCACTCCAGTCGTGGACGGGGAATACTGTTCGCCGACATGGCCTGGCGGGGCGACGCCATCAACCGGGTCCGGTATTTTCCCGGCTGAGCGCGACCCGGGTCAACGCAGCACCATCAACGCCAGCGATGCCACCGACATGCACAGGTACGCGCCGGGAAACGCGATGTTGTACAGGACGCGGGCCCGCAGGTGGGTCACGACTGCGCCGACGAAGAACAGCACCAGGCCGGTGGCGGCGGCGATCCCCAACACGGGGAGGCCCACCAGGCCCACCAGGCCCACAATGAGCCCGGCCGCGCCGGCCAGCTTGACCGCCCCCAGCGCGGGCAACCACGAACGCGGCACCCCGACTTCGGCGGAATTCGCCAGGACGAAACCCGCCGGGATGAGATCGGCCACGGCGATCCCGGCGGTGCTGGCGGCGGTAACCAGCGTGACCGCAACGTATGCGGTGTTCATCTGCGGCAAACCCTTGCCGGACAGCCGTTTTTGCGGCGGCGAGCCGGATGGTCACCGCACGCACTACGGCGCACAATCGATAAGGTCATGGTGCTGGCCTCCTTTGCAACAGAGAGCTCGATGGACGCGGTCATCTTCTTGACGACTCCTGTGCGGAAAAGGTGACCCATGAGCGCCCCGAAAAATCTGTCGGATCTTGCCCAGCGTTTCGACGCGGACCGGCGACACCTGAGGTCGGTGGCGTTGCAGCTGCTGGGATCGGCGGCCGATGCCGACGACGCGGTTCAGTCGGCGTGGCTGAAGGCCAGCCGTGCGGATTTCGCCGCGGTCGACAACCTCACCGGCTGGTTCACCACGATCACCGCCCGCGAGGCCGTCGACCAGCTCCGGGCGCGCAAGCGACGTGCGGAACAGCCGCTAGCCACCCCCGACGAACTGGACCGGATCGCCGCGACCGCGTCGGCGTCAGCCGACGAGGAAGCGCTCCTGACGGAGTCGGTGAGCAACGCGCTGCTCGTGGTCCTCGACCGGCTCTCACCGGCGCAGCGGGTCGCGTTCGTCCTGCATGACGTGTTCGCCGTGCCGTTCGAGAGAATCGCCGGTCTGCTGGACCGGTCGCCGGAAGCCGCGAAGAAGCTGGCAAGCCGCGCGCGTGCGCGGGTGGCCCACCCGGGCGCCGAGCCCGAGCGCATCGCGAAACACCTCGAGGTCGTCGAGGCGTTCCTCGCGGCTTCCCGCGGCGGTGATATCGCCGGCCTGCTCGCGCTGCTGGCCCCGGATGTGGTGCGCAGGGCCGATCGGGCACTGGTTCCCGACGACGTGCCGACCGAGCTGCGCGGCGCCAGGCAGGTCGCGGAGGAAACCCGTCGATTCGCTCTCCGGGCACGCGCCGGTGTGGTCGTGCTCATCGACGGGGCTCCGGGGATCGCGATCGCGCCACGCGGGCGCGCTGAGGCACTGCTGATGATCACCGTCGGCACCGACGACCGCATCCGCGCGATCGACATCATCGGGGACGCCGGCCGCGTTCGCCGAGCCGTGCTGGCCCTTCCGAGTTGGCCGCGCCAGCAACACCACAGCCGCTTCGGGTACCAAGGACAGGAGAAACCGCCGGTCGGCTGGCCGGCAACGGGGCGAGAACGGGAGCAACATGCTCGATAAGCCGTTCGGGCGGCGCGGGCTGCTGCGCGGGGCCGGCGCGCTCACCGCGGCGTCCCTGGCGCCGTGGGCCGCCGGCTGCGCTCCCGAAGAAGACGCGTTGACGTTCTTCTTTGCGGCCAACCCCGACGAACGCGATGCCAGGATCCGCATCGTCGACGAGTTTGCGCGCCGCCATCCCGATATCAAGGTCCGCCCGGTGCTTTCGGCTCCGGGTGTGATGCAGCAGCTGTCGACGTTCTGCGCCGGCGGTAGATGCCCGGACGTGTTGATGGCGTGGGACCTTACCTACGCCGAGTTGGCCGCCCGTGGCGTGCTGCTCGACCTCAACACCATGCTGTCCCGGGACCAGGCCTTCGCCGCTGAGCTGAAGTCGGACGGCATCGGGGCGCTCTACGACGCCTTCACGTTCAACGGAGGCCAGTACGCACTCCCGGAGCAATGGTCCGGAAACTACCTGTTCTACAACAAGCGGCTCTTCGCCGAGGCCGGGGTGCCGTCCCCGCCCAAGACGTGGCAGAACCCGTGGAGTTTCACCGACTTCTTGAACACCGCCACCGCACTCACCAAGCGGGATCGCTCCGGGCGGGTGACCCAGTGGGGCTTCGTGAACATGTGGTTCTCCTACTATTCGGCCGGGCTGTTCGCCATGAACAATGGGGTGCCGTGGTCCACCCCGCTGAAAAACCCGACCCACTTCAACTTCGACAACGACGCCTTCATCGAGGCGGTGCAGTTCTATGCCGACCTGGCCAACAAGCACAAGGTCGCGCCCAATGCGTCCGAGGTGCAATCGATGTCCACGCCCGACCTGTTCGCGGCGGGCAGGGCGGCCATGGCGATGGGCGGCCACTGGCGCTACCAGACCTTCATCCGGGCGGAGGGCCTGGACTTCGATGTCACCTCGTTGCCGGTGGGGCCACGCCGGCAGGGTCAGCCCGCCCACTCCGACATCGGTTCCACCGGATTGGCCATCTCCGCGAGCAGTCAACGCAAGGAGCAGGCATGGGAATTCGTGAAATTCGCGACCGGGCCCGTCGGGCAGGCGTTGATCGGTGAATCCAGTCTCTTTGTGCCGGTGCTGCAATCCGCGCTCGACTCGGCCGGCTTCGCCAAGGCTCACCAGCACGTCGGCAACCTCGCCGTCCTCACGCAAGGACCCGCGTACTCAGAGGGGCTGCCCGTCACCCCGTCCTGGGAGAAGATCGTCGCCTTGATGGACCGTAGCTTCGGGCCCGTGCTGCGTGGATCACGGCCCGCGACATCGCTGGCCAGTCTGTCGCCCGCCATCGACGAGGTGTTACGCACCCCATGACATCGGTCGATGCCACCACACGCACACTCGCGAAGGGCGCCGGTCCGTGGCGACGGCGGGCGCGCGCCGGCCGCCTTTTCGTGGCGCCGAATCTGGCCGCGGTCGCGGTGTTCATGCTCTTTCCGCTGGGATTCTCGCTCTACATGAGCTTTCAGCGGTGGGACGTCTTCCGGCCGCCTAAGTTCGTGGGCCTGAAGAACTTCCAAGAGCTGTTCACCTCGGACCCGCTCTTCCTCATCGCCATTCGCAACACCGTTGTCTTCACCCTCGGAACGGTCGTGCCGACTATCGTCGTCAGCCTGGTCGTGGCCGGCGTGCTGAACCGAAAGGTCAGGGGCATCGGCGTTTTCCGCACCATCGTCTTTATGCCGCTTGCCATCTCGTCGGTCGTCATGGCGGTCGTCTGGCAGTTCGTCTTCAACACCGACAACGGGTTGCTCAACATCATGCTGGGCTGGGTCGGGATCGGCCCGGTCCCGTGGCTGGTCGAACCCCGCTGGGCGATGGCTTCGCTGTGCGTCGTCAGCGTGTGGCGCAGCGTGCCGTTCGCCACCGTCATCCTGCTCGCGGCGATGCAAGGCGTTCCCGAGACCGTCTACGAGGCGGCCCGAATCGACGGGGCCGGCGAGGTACGGCAGTTCGTGTCCATCACGGTGCCGCTGATCCGTGGCTCGATATCGTTTGTGGGCGTCATATCGATCATCCACGCGTTCCAGGCTTTTGACCTGGTTTACGTCCTCAACGGCGCGAACGGCGGCCCCGAAACCGCTACGTATGTCCTGGGCATCATGCTCTTCCAGCACGCGTTCTCCTTCCTGGAATTCGGGTACGCGTCCGCGCTGGCGTGGGTGATGTTCGCCATCCTGCTGGTGCTGACCGTGGTGCAGCTGCGGATCACTCGGCAACGCTCTTGGGAGACTTCTCGTGGCCTCAGCTGAGCGGTTGTTCACCCGCAATGTCATTCGGACCCTGGTGGTCTACACCGCGCTGCTCGCCATCGCATGGTGCTGGCTGTTTCCGATCGCCTGGGCCGTGTCCGGCTCATTGAAGCGCGGCGGCGAGATCAGCGAGCCGAGGCTGCTACCGGCGCACCCGCGGTGGTCCAATTACACCGAAATCTTCTCGTTGATGCCGTTCGCGCGGATGTTCTTCAACACCGTGCTGTATGCCGGGTGCGTGACCGCCGGACAGGTGTTCTTCTGCTCGCTGGCCGGATACGCGTTCGCCCGGCTGCAATTTCGCGGTCGTGACACGTTGTTCGTGTTATACCTCGGCACGTTGATGGTGCCGCTGACGGTGACCGTGATCCCGCAGTTCATCTTGATGCGGACCGTCGGCTGGGTCGACACACCCTGGTCGATGATCGTGCCGGGCTTGTTCGGCAGCGCATTCGGCACCTATTTGATGCGGCAGTTCTTCCGGACGCTTCCGACCGACCTCGAGGAGGCGGCGATACTCGACGGTTGTTCGCCGTGGCAGATCTACTGGCGAATTCTGTTGCCCCACGCCCGCCCCGCGGTGATGGTGTTAGCCGTGCTCACCTGGGTCAACGTGTGGAACGACTTCCTGTGGCCGCTGCTGATGCTTCAGCGCAACAGCCTGGCCACGCTGACGCTCGGCCTGGTGCGGCTGCGGGGCGAATATGTCGCGCGCTGGCCGATCATCATGGCGGCTTCGATGCTGATCATGCTGCCGTTGGTCATCATCTACGCGATTGCGCAACGGTCCTTCGTCAGGGGAATCGCCGTCTCGGGGCTGAACGGATAAGCCATGGCCTCAGTGACTTTCGAGCAAGCGACGCGGTGCTACGCCGGGGCCGACCGCCCGGCCCTGGACAGCCTGGACCTGGACGTGGGCGACGGCGAGTTCGTCGTCCTGGTCGGTCCCTCAGGATGCGGCAAGACCACCTCCCTGCGTATGGTGGCGGGGCTGGAAACGCTGGACTCCGGACGCATCCGGATCGGCGACCGTGACGTCACCACCGTCGATCCCAAGGACCGCGACGTCGCGATGGTCTTCCAGAACTATGCGCTCTATCCGCACATGACGGTCGCGCAGAACATGGGCTTCGCCCTGAAGATCGCTAAGACGCCGAAGTCCGAAATTCGGGACCGCGTCCTGGACGCGGCGAAACTGCTTGACCTGCAACCCTATCTGGACCGCAAGCCCAAGGACCTCTCCGGCGGGCAACGCCAGCGGGTGGCGATGGGACGCGCGATCGTCCGCCGGCCGCAGGTCTTCCTGATGGACGAGCCGCTGTCGAATCTTGATGCCAAACTGCGCGTGCAAACCCGCAACCAGATCGCGGCACTGCAACGGCGGCTCGGCACCACCACCGTCTACGTCACCCACGACCAGGTCGAGGCTATGACCATGGGTGACCGCGTCGCCGTCCTGCGCGACGGAGTGCTGCAGCAGTTCGCCGCGCCGCGCGAGCTGTACCGCAACCCGGTCAACGTCTTCGTCGCGGGTTTCATCGGGTCGCCGGCCATGAACCTGTTCACCCTGCCGATCATCGATTCCGCTGTGTCGCTGGGGGATTGGCATATCCCGCTACCCCGAGAGATCACCGATGCCGCAAGCGAGGTCGTCGTGGGTGTCCGGCCGGAACACTTCGAACTGGGCAGCCTCGGTGTCGAGATGGAGGTCGACGTGGTCGAGGAGCTCGGGGCGGACGCCTACGTCTACGGCCGAATCACCGGCTCCGGCAAGGTCATTGACCAGCCTGTCGTCGCGCGCGCCGATGGGCGCCGGCCCCCGGAAAAAGGCAGCCGGGTGCGCCTGCACCCGGAACCGGGGCACCTGCACTTCTTCGGTGTCGACGGCCAACGAATCTGTTGAGGGGGTAGGTCAATGGCGGTGGCAGTGACCACGTCCCGCGCCGATCTGGTGTGTGAGGGCGGAGGCGTGCGGGGGATCGGGCTGGTCGGTGCGGTCGACGCGCTGTCCGGCGCCGGTTACCGGTTTCCCCGCGTCGCGGGTAGCAGCGCGGGCGCGGTCGTCGCGTCGCTGGTCGCGGCGCTGCAGGTCGCGGGCGAACCGCTGAGCCGGCTCGCGGAAGTCATGCGATCCATCGACTACCGGAAGTTCCTGGATCGCAACCTGATCGGGCGTGTGCCGCTGATCGGTGGGGCGCTGTCGCTGTTGGTGTCGGACGGTGTGTATCGCGGGGCCTACCTGGAACGACTGCTCGCCGGTCTGCTCGGCGACTTGGGTGTGCGGACGTTCGGTGACCTGCGCACGGGCGAGGAGCCGGACCAGTTCGCGTGGTCGCTCGTGGTGACGGCCAGTGACCTGTCCCGGCGCCGGCTTGTGCGCATCCCGTGGGACCTCGCTTCCTATGGCATCGACCCCGACGACTTCTCGGTCGCCCGCGCCGTGCACGCCTCGTCGGCGATTCCGTATGTATTCGAACCGGTCCGGGTCAACGGCGCCACCTGGGTCGACGGCGGCTTGCTCTCCGATTTTCCGGTGGAGCTGTTCGACCGGCCCGATGCTGAGCCGCGATGGCCGACATTCGGAATCCGGCTTTCCGCGCGTCCCGGCATCCCGCCCACCCATCCGGTGCACGGACCAGTTTCGTTGGGAATCGCGGCGATAGAGACGCTGGTGAGCAATCAGGACAACGCCTACATCGACGATCCGTGCACCGTCCGGCGCACCATCTTCGTCCCGGCCGAAGGGGTCAGTCCGATCGACTTCAACATCACCCCCGAGCAACGCGACGGCCTGTATCAACGAGGATTGCAGGCAGGCCAACAGTTCCTGCGCACCTGGAATTACCCGGACTACCTGGCGGCGTGCGGCGGACCCGCGAAAGAAGCTGAGTAAGAGTCAGATCCCGCTTCGAGGCCTATCCGCGTGCGCAGCGGATCTCATCGAGGCGATGTCCCACCCGCTCGACGTCAGCCGGCAACGGCAACTGGTTGGTGACACGGGTGATCTCCACGCCGATATCAACGGGACTGATCGGCCAGAATTGGCGTCTCATGAGTTTGCTTGCAATGGCGGTTATCTCGTCGTCGCAAAGCCGCCGGCGGGCCAGGGCCGCCAGGGGCGCATATCCGGTCGTCGGCATGCCGGCGGGGTAGCCGGCCCGCACGAAAGCCACGATGCTCGACACCCAAAGGGCCAGGTCCATATTCCCACCTCGCTCACCGCCGCGGTGTAAAAGAACGGCAGTTCTTACGACTAGCAACGTACCATCGGCAACGCCATCAGCTGTGTAACGCCACACAGTTAAAACGCATTTTTTACCCGGTGGTGTTGTGCGCCCGGGCGGAGCGATCTTGGCCACGATCCTTCCCGCGCGGGCGCGCCGTAACGACGTTTGGCCGCAAGGCTTTCTAGGATTGCCGCGTGGTTGATCGCTATGGAACCGACGTCCTTGCCGCGGGCCGGCGCAAGCCCCGCTCGACCGAGCATCCAGCCGAACTGGGCCTCGTGGTCGAGGACGTGCAGACCGGCTACGTCGGTGCGGTGGTAAGGGTCGAGTACGGGCGGGTCGACCTGGAAGACCGGCGCGGGCATGTGCGCGGCTTCCCCTTGGGCCCTGGTTATTTGCTCGACGGCCGTCCGGTGATCCTCACCGCGCCGCGTCGTTCGGCGCCCGCAGCCGCCACCAGGACGGCGTCCGGTTCGGTTGCCGTGCCGGGGGCCCGGGCCCAGGTCGCCCGCGCCAGCCGGATCTACGTCGAGGGGCGACACGACGCCGAACTCATCGCGCAGGTGTGGGGCGAAGACCTGCGGATCGAGGGCGTCGTCGTCGAGCACCTCGGCGGCGTGGACGACCTGGTGGAGATCGTGGCGGAGTTCGCACCCGGTCCGGGGCGCCGGCTTGGTGTGCTCGTCGATCACCTCGTCACAGGTTCGAAGGAGGCCAGGATCGCCGACGCGGTGCGGCGAGGGCCGGGCGGCAGCGACACGCTGGTGGTCGGCCATCCCTATGTAGACATCTGGCAGGCCGTGAAACCCCAGCGCCTCGGCCTGGCGGCGTGGCCGGATGTGCCCCGGCACATCGAATGGAAGCACGGCGCATGCCGGGCGCTCGGCCTGCCCCACGCCGGCCAGGCGGACATCGCCAGGGCCTGGCGGCACATTCGGTCAAGGGTGCGCGACTGGAATGACCTCGAACCGGCGCTGATCAGCCGGGTCGAAGAACTCATCGACTTCGTGACGCAGCCGGCCTCGTGACGCAGCGGCCTTAGGCTAGGCTAAGCGCGGATCCCGACCCGCGGGACAGAAATCGGGCGTATGCAGGGCGTATTCGGCGTACTAATCGGCACCTTCCTCATCGGCCTCCGCGAAGGCCTCGAGGCGGCGCTCATCGTGAGCATCGTCGGCGCCTTCCTGAAACGAAACGGCCAGCCGATTCGGGCGATGTTTGCCGGCGTCGCCTCGGCGGTGCTGATCAGCGTCGCGGTCGGGGTGGGCCTGAATCTGTTCGCGACGAGCCTGCCGCAGACGCAGCAGGAGATGATGGAAACCGTCATCAATGTCATCGCCGTGGTGTTCGTGACCTCGATGATCATCTGGATGAACGGCAACGCCGCGCAGGTCAAGGGCGAGCTCGAGCGCGATGCCCGACAGGCGATCAACCGTGGCGGTGCGCTCGCCTTGGCCGCGATGGCCTTCCTCGCCGTACTCAAGGAGGGCTTCGAGACATCGGTGTTCTTGTTGGCGGCCGCCCAGACGTCGCATGGTAGCCGCTGGTTCGCCGTGCTGGGTGGGGCGCTGGGGATCGCGGCCGCGATCGCGATGGGTGTCGCGCTGTACTTCGGCGGATTGAAACTCAACATCGCCCGGTTCTTCCGGGTCACCGGGGTGTTCTTGGTGTTGATCGCGGCCGGGCTGGTGCTGGGGGCGCTGCGCACCGCCCACGAGGCCGGCTGGGTGAGCATCGGCCAGCAGCGGGTGCTCGACCTGTCCGTCTGGCTGCCCAGCAACTCGGTGCTCGGCGCGGTGATCGCCGGGATGTTCGGAATACCTGCCGACCCCCGGCTCATCGAGGTGGTGGGCTGGCTGCTCTACGCCGTACCCGTTCTGGTCATCTTCCTGTGGCCCGCTCACCTTGCCGCCGCCCCGCGCGCCCGGGGGCGCCTGTTGGCGGCCGCCTCGATGCTGCTGCTCCTGAGCGCCGCCGGATTGGTGGCGCTGGCGCCGGCCGGTGGCTCGTCCGGCGATGCACGGACCCGCACGGTCACCGACCGCTCCGGCCATACCGCCACGGTGTCGATGGTGAACGGGCCGCACGGACGCGAGCTGGCCGTCGGCCCGCAGGGCGCCTCGACCGTCCGCAACATCCGGCTCGTCCCGGCGGAGGACAAAATCGTGGACGGCCTGCCGGTGCAGGTATGGCAAGCTTCCGAGGCTGTCGGGGCCGACGGCGGGTCGGAAGTCACCCTGGATCAGTTGCTGCGCATGACCGGGGGCCGGCTGCCGGTCGGTCTCGCGGTTGGGCGCACTCCGGGGCCGTTCCAGGGCCAATGGTCAACAACCACCGTGTATACCGTCCTCGCGCAAGGCGATTCCGTGCTGAATGCGCAGGCAACGAGCAACCGCACGGCGGTTCTGACCGGCGGTGGTCTGACCGGGGCCAAGACCGTCAGTCTTGGCGGGCTGGCCACGGACTGGTCCACGTCCGGTACCGAAGACCGGTCGGCCGCCGCGCAAATCGCGGCAAGTCATCTCAACCGTGCGGAATCGCAGCTGTGGAAGGTATGGCTTCCGCTGACACTGGGTGGTTTTGCTCTGGCCTGCCTTATTGGCGCCGTAGCCGCCGCGCGGCGCGGCGCGCCGACCGAACAGGAAAGGAAGACGGTTGACACCGAATCGAACCGCCCGAAGGTACGCGTCCTTTGAGATATGGCCGTTCGCAACGGCTTTGGCTGCGGTTGCGGTGTTCTCCACGACCGCATGTGATCACTCGGATGGCAACTCGGGCCACGCCGAAGCGGGAAGGCCCGGCGCCCCGAACGCGGTGAAGGTCACCATGGCCAACAACGCGGGCAAAGACGGCTGCGCCCTGGACAACACCAGCGTGCCCGCCGGGCCGGTGACCTTCACGGTGGCCAACACGAATGCGCCCGGAATCAGCGAAGTCGAATTGCTCAGGGACCAGCGGATCGTCGGCGAGAAGGAAAACCTCGCGCCCGGCCTGGATCCGGTCTCGTTCACCGTCACCCTGGACGGCGGCGCTTATCAGCTCTACTGTCCGGGCGCGAGCACCGAATACCAAACCCTCACGGTCACGGGCAAAGCGCCGGCGGCGCCGACGGGCACCGTGGCCGGCATCCTCAGCCAGGGCACCAAGGACTATGTGGGATACATCGTCAGCCAGATCGGTCAACTCAACGATGCCGTGAAGGCACTCGACGCCGCCGTGCAGTCGGGCAACGTCGACGCCGCGAAGAGCGCCTACGCCAAAGCCCGGCTGTTCTGGGAGCGTTCGGAGTCCACCGTGGAGGGCTTCGTGTTGCCGGGCTTCGCGGTCGGCGACAATGCAGGCAACCTGGACTACCTCATCGATATGCGCGAGTCCACGCCGGTCGACGCCAAGGTCGGCTGGAAGGGCTTCCACGCCATCGAGCGCGACTTGTGGCAGGGTGGCGGGATCACCCCCGCGACCAAGGCGGTCAGCAGCGAATTGGTCGGCAACGTCGGCAAATTGACGGGCATCGTCGCCAACCTGCAGTACAAGCCCGAGGACCTGGCCAACGGGGCCAGCGACCTGATCGAAGAGATCCAGAACACCAAGATCACCGGCGAAGAGGAGGCCTTCAGCCACATCGATCTGGTCGACTTCTCGGGCAACGTGGAAGGCGCTCAGCAGGCGTACGCGTCGCTGCGGCCGGGCCTGGAGAAGATCGACGCAAATCTGGTGAACCAGATCGATCAGCAATTCCACACGGTGCTGGCCACTTTGGACGGATACCGTGACCCGTCCGCTCTCGGCGGCTTCCGGACTTACACCACTGCGCTGAAGGCCAGCGACGCGTCAAAACTCACCGCGGTCATCCAGCCGCTGCACCAGAGCCTGTCGACGGTCGCCCAAAAAGTCGTCTCGGCGGGCTGACCCGGTGACCGACGACACGACCGAACTCGACGAAGCCGCAGCGGTTTCACGCCGCCGGATGCTTGGCGGTGCCATGCTGGCCGGGCTCACCGGCACCGCCGTCGGCGCCACCGGTGGAGGCTTCGCGGGTTACGCGCTGGCGGCCGAACGCAACGGCGACGACGACAACGACAACGTCGACCTGCGGCGTAGCTATCCGTTCTACGGCCAGCTGCATCAAGGCGGAATCGCCACGCCGCCACAGCGTTACGCCATGTTCATGTCCTTCTCGCTGGCCGCCGGCGCGGGCCGCACCGAGCTGCAGACCCTGCTGGCGCGTTGGTCCGCGGCGGCCGCGATCCTGCAGCAGGGAAAGCCCGTCGGCACCGTGCAGCCCCAGGTCGAGGTGCAGCCGCCCGTTGATACCGGGGAGGCCTATGGACTGAGCCCGGCTAGTCTCACCGTCACCGTAGGGTTGGGACCGTCGCTGTTCGGCGATCGCTTCGGGCTGGCCCCACGGCGCCCCGCCCTGTTCATCGATCTGCCGCCGCTCAACGGGGACAACCTGGACCCCCGCCTGCGCGGGGGTGATCTGTCAGTGCAAGCCTGCGCCGACGACCCCCAGGTCTGCTACCACGCCGTGCGAAACCTGGCCCGCCTGGGCCGCAACATCGTCTCGCCGTCCTGGGCGGTGCTGGGATTCGGACGCGCATCGGCCGGCCCCGGCCAGCACACGCCGCGAAACCTCCTGGGCTTCAAGGACGGAACGCGCAACATCGCCACGGACGCGGAGTACGACCGGTTCGTCTGGGTCGAGGACAGCGACCAGCCGTGGATGAACGGCGGGACCTATCAAGTCGTGCGCAAGGTCCGGATGCTGCTCGAGACATGGGACGTCGACCGCATCGGGAATCAGCAGCGGATCTTCGGCCGCACCAAGGAGGAGGGTGCACCGCTGAGCGGCAAGGGCGAATTCGATACCCCCGACTTCACCGCCAAAGGCCCCGACGGCAACCCGCTGATCGACCCGATGTCTCACGTCGGCCTGGCCGCCCGGGAGAACAATGACGGCATCATGATCCGGCGCCGGTCCTACAACTACACCGACGGTCTCGACGCCAACGGCCAACTCAACGCCGGCCTGCTGTTCATCTCTTACCAAAAAGATCCGCAAGATTTTATTCGCCTGCAGAATCGGCTGGGCGCACACGACCTGCTCAACGAATACATCCGCCACATCGGTTCAGCAATCTTCGCAGTGCCGCCCGCGCCCGCCGAAGGCCACTACATCGGGCAAAGCCTTTTCAGCTAAGCAAACTGCCCGAGCGCCGTCCGGCGTTGGACCGTGCCGCGTTTCGGCTGTGTGATGTTTCGTGTCGCCGACGTAAATCAATTAAGCCCGCCGTCACGCAGCGGCCGTCGCAGAGCACTAACTCCGTGAAGCCGCAAAATCAGCGAAAACGGAGGAAGTCATATGACCGACGGGCTCGTCATCGACGCCGAAGGGCTCGACAAGCTGTCGTGTAACGCCCGGGCCAACCCGGAAACCGGCAGGAAGACTCTGAAAGCCAAGACGGTGTGCGAGGCCGGGTTCCGTAACATGACCTACGTGCGCGATCTGGCGCCGATGCTGGTGGGCGAACCGCCCGCGCTGCTCGGCGACGACTCCGCGCCCAACCCCTCCGAGACCGCGCTGGCGGCGCTCGGTTCGTGCGTGTCGGTGGGCTTGCTGGCCAACGCGACCCACCGCGGGGTGACACTTACCAAGATCGAGGTCGAGATGGAGGGCGACATCGACATCTCCGCGGTGTGGGGAGTGGGTGACACGCCCGAGGGAAAACGGCTGGGCTTCAGCGCGGTCCGGTGCAAGGTGACGCTGGCCGGAGACGCCGACGACGCGACTCTGAGGGAGATCCACGACAACGCGATCGCCTGGTCGCCCGTGGTGAACACGTTCCGCAACCCGGTGAGCGTCGACTCGACTCTGTCCACCGAATAGGCATCGGGACGGGAAGCATTCGGTGGCAACAACATTGACCAAGACCGATCTTGGCGAGCTGATCAGGTTGGCCCGCGTCAAGCGGGGATTGAGCTGGGCGGAGATCGCCGAATCGATCGGCAAGGACCCGGTGTGGACCGTCGCCGCGCTACTCGGGCAGCATCCCCTCGCGGCCGGCGATGCGGCAACGGTCGCATCGCTTCTCGACCTCGACGACGAGGCGGCAACGGTCCTGCAAACGGTGCCGTACCGGGGTTCGGATGCGGCCACGGCGACGGATCCGACGATCTACCGGTTCCATGAGGCGCTGGCTGTCTACGGTCCGGCGATCAAGGAACTCATCCATGAAGAATTCGGTGACGGCATCATGAGCGCGATCAACTTTCAGATGAGCGTGCAACGGCGGCCGCACCCCGAAGGCGACAGGGTGGTCGTCACTTTCGACGGCAAGTTCCTCGACTACGCGTGGACACACTCGGCCCAGGAGGTATCGCGATGACGGCGACGATGAATTCGGCTGCCAGCCGGTTGAGTATCGAACTGTTGGAAGACATCCGGGCCCATGCCGGGGCGCTGGACCGCGGCGAGCATCCATCGCGTCGCAGTTTCACCGCACTGGGTGCCGCCGGTCTGCTCGGGCTCGGGGCACCCGCCAACGCCGACGGCAGGCTCCCCGAGATGGCAGAAGCGATCCGGTTGATCTCCGGAGAATGCATGAGCACCGGGTTCTCGTTGTGGGCCCATCGCATGGCTGTGGAGTATTTGCTCACGGCGGCAACGCCTTACGGTACGGCGGCGGCCCAGTCGCTTTATGCCGGGACCACGCTGGGGGTGACCGGCATGGCCTCGGCATTCAAGGAGGCGGCCGGCTGCGGAAGCCTGGAGTTGACGGCCACACCGGTCGAGGGGGGCTACCAGGTGTCCGGACCGATCAGGTGGGCCAGCAACCTCTACCCCGACTCGACCATGGTGACCGCGGTGCGTACCGACGCCGGGGAGCGGCTGATCGTGGCCTTGCCGCTGAACACCCCGGGCGTTGTGCTGGGCGATCACTTCGACCTGCTGGCAATGGGTAGCACCGCCTCGTCGTACCTGAACCTGACGGGCGCCTACGTCCCCGCGGAGCAGGTGTTGTCGCGTGACTTCGACGACTTCCTGCAGGCGGTCCGCCCGACGTTCCTCGTCTTGCAGTCGGCGATGTGCCTGGGACTTACCGGGACTACCGTGAGTCAGGCCAAAATCGGTCTCGGCGGGGTGAACTCGGTGTTCAGCGCTCAAGTCGAGCATGTGGCGGAAAAGCTCGCCAGTGCGGAAGCGACGTTGGCGGAACTTGCGGCGGCGGTGGGCGGTGACGAGTCGCCCACCAAGAGGGAGCTGTTGTCGCTGCGGCTCGCCGCGGCCGAACTGTCCAGCGCCGGTGCGGATCTCGAAATCCGCACCGCTGGCGGCAAGGGTTACGCGAGCAGGACATCGGCCAGCCGTCGCTACCGCGAGGCGGCGTTCATCCCGGTCCAATCGCCGTCCGAAGGGCAGCTCCGCTGGGAATTAGCCGCATGCGCTTGAGTTCGAGACGATGGTGACCCCGGTGGCGGTGCCGCCGGGCGGCACCGAATCGGAACGCGTGGTCGGCGGTATTCCGCTGGCGAATCTGGTGCGCGACTTTCATCGGCCGATGGTCAATTTCGCCCGCACCATGGTGGATTCGGCGACGGTGGCCGAAGAGGCCGTGCAAGAGGCGTGGGTCCAGGTCCTGCAGTCCGCGGATTCGTTCGAGGGACGTTCCTCGGTCGGCACCTGGCTGTTCGGGATCGTGAAGAACACCGCGTCGCGGCACCGGCGCCGCGAATCCCGCATCCGCGACCACGAGGTGCTGTCCGCGGATGACGTCGACCCGCTGGTGAGCCGCATGCATCCGGCCGGCCATCCCGATGCGGGGCACTGGAGTATCCCGCCGTCGCAGCGCTTCCTGCCGGAGGACCACACCGTCGAGAACGAGCTCATCGGGTATGTCCGTGCGGCGTTGGACGCGCTGCCCGAGCGGCAACGGCAGCTGGTCATCCTGCGCGACATCGTCGGTACGACGGCCGAAGAGGCGGCCGAAATCCTCGAACTGACCGCCGAGGGGCAGCGCGCGCTGCTCTACCGCGCCCGGGGAAATCTTCGCAACGAATTGGAAAAGCGGTATCGCCGATGACCATCCACGACAACGCGGTCCCCGCCATCGACTGCGTCGACTTCGTCCGCCTCGTCGACGAACTCGTCGACTCCGATCCACGGCGGTGGGGACCGATCGTCGCCAAGCACCTCGACGAGTGCCCCCCGTGCCTGGTCTACCTGCAACAGATGCTCGACCTCAAGGTTCTGCTCAACCACGTCTTCGAGGGGGAGAGGCTCAGCGAGGAGCACGTCACCGGGGTCATCAACGCGATCAACGCTTTACGGAAAGGGCAACACCGATGACGATCAACGCGCAGGCGCCACAATTGGGAGGCGCGGCGCCGGCGGCGCCCGCATTCGCCGACTTCCCCGCCGGCGTCACGCCTAAGCTCGTCGCCGACGACCCGTTCGAGCCGCTCAGCGTCGGTGCCATGGTGGACCGGGTGGCCGCCATGGCCGTGGAAAAGGCAACGCACCCGTGGGCGTTTCTGATGCGCTCGTTGGTCGGTGGTGTGATGGTCGCGTTCGGCGCGCTGCTGGCGTTGATGGTGAGCACCGGAGTCAGGACCCCAGGCATCGCAAGCCTGTTGATGGGCCTGGCATTCGGCATGTCGTTCGTCCTCATCCTGGTGTCCGGCATGTCGCTGATCACCGCCGACATGGCCGCGGGATTCCTCGCCGTCCTCAACCGCACCATGAGCGTCGGCGGCTACGCGCTGCTGGTTACCGTCGGCCTGATCGGCAACGTTCTGGGCGCGCTGGTGTTCGTCACGGTGTGCGGGGCCGCGGGAGGCCCATACCTTGGCGCCTTCGCCGAGCGGGCGGCTGCCGTCGGCGCGCAGAAGGCCGGCCAGCCGTTCTGGACCGCCCTGCTGCTCGCCGTGGTGTGCACCTGGTTTCTGCAGACGTCGATGTGCATGTTCTTCAAGGCCCGCAGCGACGTCGCCCGCATGACGTTCGCGTTCTACGGACCGTTCGCATTCGTCATCGGCGGAACGCAGCACGTGATCGCCAACGTCGGCTTCCTCGGTCTTCCCCTGTTGCTCAACTTGTTTCACCCGGCCGCACCCCGCGGCGGGATCGGTTGGGCATTCGGCCAACACGGCCTGCTCACCAACCTCGGCATCACCACCGTGGGTAATTTGATCGGCGGCACGCTGTTCGTGGCGTTACCGTTCTGGGTCGTCGCGCGGCTGCAACGGCATCGCGCCTAGCCGGCGAGTGGCCGTGGCGTTAAGGCGGTCTTAACCAGTGCCGCGGAAGCCCTCCGTCCCGTTGGTTAGGGACTTAAGCCTCACGACCGACGACCCCTCGGGTTTATAGCGTCGCTGGTGATGGAGGGAGAACGAAATGTCCGGACCTGATCAACAGCGCGGCGTCGTCGTCGCGGTGGACGGCTCGCAGGCATCGAACGCCGCTGCGATTTGGGCCGCCCACGAAGCGGCGATGCGCAAAATTCCGCTGACCGTCGTCCACGCGGTGACGACCCCGACCGCCACCTGGCCGCCGGTCCCATACCCCGAGTCTCTAGCGGTGCGGCTGGAAGACGAGGGCAAGAAGGCCATCATGCACGCGATCAAGCTCGCCGAAGAGGCGCTGCCGGCGAACCGACAGGTCACCATCCAGCGGGAACTCGTGTACTCCAGCCCGGCACTGGCCCTGATCAACATGTCCGGCGAGGCAGAGATGATCGTTGTGGGCACGGCGGGACGCGGATTGCTGGCCCGGAGCGTGCTCGGTTCGGTCAGCGCGACCGTGGTGCGGCATGCCCATTGCCCGGTCGCGGTCATCCATGGTGACGAGATGCCGGACATGCGCAACGCTCCCGTCGTCGTGGGAGTCGACGGCTCGCCGGCTTCCGAGCTCGCGATCGAAATCGCCTTCGACGAAGCCTCCCGTCGCGGTGTCGAGCTGACGGCCGTGCACGCATGGAGCGACATCACGATAAGCGAACTCCCGGAAGCGGATTGGTCGTCGCTGGAAGCGGAGGCGCACCGCAATTTGGCCGAGAACCTAGCGGGCTGGCAGGAACGCTACCCCGATGTGACGGTGCAGCGATTGGTCGTACGTGACGAGCCGGCCCGGCAGCTCGCCGACAAGTCCGAAACCGCCCAGCTCCTGGTCGTGGGTAGTCACGGTCGCGGCGGTCTGACCGGCGTGCTGTTGGGATCGGTCAGCAACGCGGTCCTGCATTCGGTGCGGACGCCGGTGATCGTCGCGCGCCCGGGGGCTTCCGCCTGAACTGCGGCGGGGCAAAGGATTGTTGCCGTCCAGGCACAGAGGGCGGCAACGTCGCGTCCGGCGTGCGCCACCGTGCGGTCGGGGCGAACCAGTGCGGCGGTGGCACGGCCTCGTTCTAGCCATGCCTCCAGCGGGCTGCCGCCTTCGGTGACCAGCACGGCGACGTCGCGCTGCCGCAGCGCCGCCTCGTCGGCCGCACCGGGGCGGGCGGTGCTGATCAACGCGAAACCGGCACCGAGCACGTCGTCCAGGCGTTGACCGTTGCGTAGCGCCGGATTCGGGCAGAGCGTGCCGGCGAGCCGGTGCCGTCGCAGGGATCGGCGTACCAACGCGGAACGCCGCAGCGCAGGCGTTCTCGAGTCGGCGACCTTGTCCCGCAGGCCGGGGATGAGCCGCAGCCGCGGCAACACCGCCCGGCGCGCCGCGTCACCCGGGCGGCCGCCGCCGGTCATGGCCCAGCCGACGCTCAGCGCCAGGCGAATCATGGATCGGGTATGCGGTTTGCGTTCCCGCTCATAGGTTTCCAGAACACTCGGCGCCAGGGCGCCGTGGTGGACTCCGGCGATCTTCCACGCGAGGTTGGCCGCGTCTCGCAGTCCCGCTCCCATACCCTGGCCGATGAACGGGGGAGTGAGGTGTGCCGCGTCGCCGAGGATGAAGACGTTGCCTCGACGCCAGCGGTCGGCGATCTGCGCGCGGAAGGTGTACTCGGCGACGCGCAACAACGTCAGTTCGCCGACGGGTACGGTGCTCGTCCATGGCTCGATCAGGGGCCGCAATCGGG
>NZ_LZKF01000196.1:0-19006 GCF_001672665.1 Mycobacterium sp. E2238
AGCACGAGCTGGCGGTGCAGCGTGCCCGCCGAGCGCAGGGCGACGTCGATTTCCGCGGTGTCGCCCACCCGCACGGCTATGGCCCGCCCCCGGGATACGGGCCGCCGTCCCCCTGGCAATACGGTCCGCCGCAACTGGTTCCGGGAGCGGTCAAACCCGGCATCATCCCGCTGCGACCGCTGACGCTCGGCGACATCTTCAACGGCGCGGTCGGCTACGTCCGCGCCAATCCGAAGGCGGCTTTGGGCTTGACCGCCATCGTGGTGGTGTTCATCCAAATCGTCACGAAGGCCGCCGTTTTCGGACCGTTGGCGGCCTACGGCAGGTTGACGACCGACCACGCCAAGGAGCTGACCACCGGGGTCGTGGGCGCGTGGCTGACGTCGATGGGCGCCGGCGTGGTCGTCGCCTGGCTGGGCGGCATGCTGTTGTCCGGAATGCTCACCGTCATCGTCGGGCGGGCGGTGTTCGGGTCGCCGATCACCATCGGAGAGACGTGGGCCAAGATCCGGGGGCGCCTGGTGCCGTTGTTCGGTCTCGCGGTGCTCGAAGGCGCGGTGATGGCGGTTGTCGCCGGCCTGGCGGCGGTGATCGTCGCGGTGCTGGCGGCTATCGGCAACCCCGCGGTGGCGGTCGTGCTGGGCCTGCCGCTCGCGCTGGCCGTGATCGCGTTGCTGGTGTACCTGTACACGGTGGTGTTGTTTGCACCCGTGCTGATCGTGCTGGAGCGGCTGCCGGTTCTCGACGCCATCACCCGATCGTTCGCGCTGGTCCGCGGCGGATTCTGGCGAGTGCTGGGCATCCGGCTACTGACGCTCGTGGTGACGTCCGTCGTCGGGGGCGCGGTCGCCGTGCCGTTCAACATCGTCAGCCAGTTCTTTGTGATCACCTCGTCCACCGCGGCTTTCCTCATCAGCACCGTGGTCGCGTCGGTGGGCGCGGCGATCGGCGAGATCATCACCGCGCCCTTCAACGCGGGCGTCATCGCGCTGCTCTACACCGATCGCCGGATGCGCGCCGAGGCCTTCGATCTGGTCCTGCAGACCGGCGCCGCCGGCGGACCGTACGTGGCCGGCTCCACCGACAACCTCTGGCTGACGCGGCCGGCCTGAGGACGAGTGCAACCGTGCCCTCCATCGACATCGACCGCGATGCCGCGCACCAGGCCGCCCAGGACGAGCTCAACAAGCCGATCTACTCCAAGGGATCGGCCGAGCAACAGCTAGCCGAATGGCTGAACGAGACGATCTATCGGCTGCTGCAGAAGACGGCCTCGCTGCCGGGTGGATGGCTCACGGCGACGGTGCTTTTCATCATGCTGGGGATCGCGCTGGCGGTCGCCATCCACATCGCGCGGCGCACCATGCGCACCAAGCGTGGCGGCGACTACCAGTTGTTCGAAGCCGCGCAGCTCACCGCGGCCCAGCATCGTGCGACCGCCGAAAGCTATGCGGCGCAAGGTGAGTGGGCCGCGGCGATTCGTCATCGACTGCGGGCCGTCGCCCGCCAGCTCGAGGAGACCGGCGTGCTGAACCCGGCGCCCGGGCGTACCGCCAACGAACTGGCCTCCGACGCCGGCGCCGCGCTGCCCCACCTTGCCGGCGAATTATCGCAGGCTGCAACGGCTTTCAATGACGTCACCTACGGCGAACAACCCGGAACCCAGGCCGCGTACCAGATGATCGCCGACCTCGACGACCACCTGCGGTCCCGCTCGGCGGCCGTACCCGCGGGACCGGCGCAGCCCGCCGCCTCCGACTCGTGGGCGCAGGTGCGGTGATGGCGACAATCCAACGTCCCGAAGCCACCAGCCCGACGCCGATGCAGCGCTGGCGGTCCTGGCGCTGGGTCATCGTCACCCTGATCGTGCTCGCCGTCATCGCCGGCGTCGACGCCTACCTCACCGCGCCGCGACCCGGCGCTCGCATGGATCCGGCATCGACGAGTCCCGACGGCACCCATGCGCTGGTGGCACTCCTGCGCGGCGGCGGCGTCGACGTCGTCGTCGCCGACGGCATCGCCGACGTGGAACGGGCGGCGCGGCCGGACGCGCTGATCCTGGTGGCGCAAAGCCAATACCTGACCGCCCCGCTGCTGGACCGGCTGGCGAAGGCGCCCGGCGATCTGCTGCTGGTGGAGCCGACGGCGCGCACCCGCGAGGCATTCCTGCCCGGCCTGCGCGTCTCGGCGGCCGGCGCGTTCGACACCGATCCCGACTGCACACTGCGCGAGGCCACCCGGGCCGGCCCGGTGCGATTCGGGCCCAGCGACACCTACCGCGCCACCGACGGCCGGCCGATGACCCGCTGCTACGACGGTGCGTTGATTCGCTTCCGGGACGGCGGGCGGACGATCACGGCGGTGGGCAGCACCGATTTCCTGACCAACGGCGCCCTGCTGCAGGCGGGTAACGCCGCGCTGGCGATGAACCTGGCGGGCGCCCGGCCCCGGTTGATCTGGTACGCGCCCCACCGGGTCGAGGGCGAATCACCGCCGCCCGGTTCGATTGGCGACCTGATCCCGCAGAACGTGACCTGGATCGTCTGGCAGCTCTGCCTGGTTGTGCTGCTGGTCGCCCTGTGGCGGGGCCGGCGGCCCGGCCCGCTGGTCGCCGAGGAGCTGCCCGTCGTGGTGCGCGCTTCGGAGACCGTCGAGGGCCGCGGCCGGCTGTACCGTTCCCGCCGGGCGCGCGACCGCGCCGCCGCGGCGCTGCGCACCGCCACGCTGCAGCGGCTGGTGCCCCGGCTGGGTCTGAGCATCGGGGCGCCCCCGCCGGCGGTGGCGGCCGCGGTGGCCGGACGCAGCGGGGCCGACCCGGCATTCGTCTCCTACCAGCTGTTCGGGCCGCCCCCGGCGACCGACCACGACCTGCTACAACTTGCCCGTGCGCTCGACGACATCGAAAGGCAGGTCACACGGACGTGACGCAACCATCTACCGCCTCGACCCCCACCGCTGAATCGGCGCGAGATGCGCTGCTGGCGTTGCGCACCGAGCTCGCCAAGGCCGTCGTCGGACAGGAGGGGGTGGTCAGCGGCCTGGTGATCGCGCTGCTGTGCCGCGGTCACGTGCTGCTGGAAGGCGTTCCGGGAGTGGCGAAGACGCTGCTGGTGCGCGCGCTGGCGGCCGCGCTGCAACTGGAGTTCAAGCGGGTGCAGTTCACCCCCGACCTGATGCCCGGCGACGTGACGGGCTCGCTGGTGTACGACGCACGCACCGCCGCATTCGAGTTCCGGCCCGGCCCGGTGTTCACCAATCTGCTGCTGGCCGACGAGATCAACCGGACCCCGCCGAAAACCCAGGCCGCGCTGCTCGAGGCGATGGAGGAGCGCCAGGTCAGCGTGGAAGGCGTCGCCCAGCCGCTGCCCGATCCGTTCATCGTCGCCGCGACCCAGAACCCGGTCGAATACGAGGGCACTTACCAGCTGCCCGAAGCCCAGCTGGATCGATTCCTGCTCAAGCTGAATGTGACTCTGCCGCCGCGCGATTCGGAGATCGCCATCCTCGCCCGGCACGCGCACGGCTTCGACCCCCGCGACCTGTCGGCGATCAAACCGGTGGCCGGGGCCGCCGAATTGGCGGCCGGGCGCGACGCCGTGCGACACGTGCTGGTCGCCGACGAGGTCCTTGGATACATCGTCGACACCGTCGGGGCCACCCGCTCCTCGCCCGCGCTGCAGCTGGGCGTATCGCCGCGCGGGGCCACCGCACTACTGGCCACGGCGCGTTCCTGGGCCTGGCTGTCCGGCCGCAACTACGTCACCCCCGACGACGTGAAGGCCATGGCACGCCCGACGCTGCGGCACCGGGTGATGCTGCGCCCGGAGGCCGAGCTCGAAGGGGCCACACCCGACGGCGTGCTCGACGGCATTTTGGCCTCGGTTCCGGTGCCCCGCTAGTGGTCCTGACCGGACGCACCGGGCTGGTCGCGCTGATTTGCGTCCTGCCCATCGCGCTGTCGCCTTGGCCGGCAGACACTTTCGTCGCGCTGGCGGTCACGCTGGCGATCGTGGTGGCCGTGGACATCGGGCTGGCGGCCAGCACCCGCAGGTTGCGCTACATCCGTTCCCCGGATCGCTCCGCCCGGCTCGCGCAGCAGGTGGACGTCGGGTTGCTGATCCACAACGACGGCCGGCGGCGGTTCCGCGGCCAGGTTCGCGACGCGTGGCCGCCCAGCGCCGGCGCGCGACCGCGCATCCATCCCGTGAACATCCCCGCCGGGCAGCATCAGCACATTCAGTCCCAGCTGCGGCCGGTCCGCCGCGGCGAGCAACGGGCCGCGGTGGTCACCGCCCGGTCCATCGGGCCGCTGGGACTGGCGGGACGGCAAGGGTCGCAGGCGGTTCCGGGCCTGCTGCGGGTGCTGCCGCCGTTCCTGTCCCGCAAGCACCTGCCGGCCCGGCTGGCCAAGCTCCGCGAGATCGACGGGCTGCTGCCCACGCTGATCCGCGGCCAGGGAACCGAATTCGATTCGCTGCGTGAATATGTCGTCGGTGACGACGTGCGGTCGATCGACTGGCGCGCCACCGCGCGTCGCGCCGACGTCGTCGTCCGCACCTGGCGCCCCGAACGCGACCGGCGGGTGGTGATCGTGCTCGACACCGGGCGCACCTCGGCGGGCCGGGTGGGTGTCGACCCGACGGCCGCCGATCCCGCGGGGTGGCCCCGGCTGGACTGGTCCATGGACGCCGCGCTGCTGCTGGCGGCGCTCGCGTCGCGGGCCGGCGATCACGTCGACTTCCTCGCGCACGACCGGGTCAGCCGCGCCGGCGTCTTCGGGGCGTCGCGCACCGAACTGCTCGCCCACCTGGTCGAGGCGATGGCCCCCCTGCAACCCGCGCTGCTCGAACCCGATTGGACCGCAATGGTTTCCGCCATTGCGCGGCGGGCACGCCGGCGATCACTGGTGGTGCTGCTGACCGACCTCAACGCGACGGCGCTCGACGAGGGCTTGCTGCCGGTGCTGCCCCAGTTGTCGGCCAAACACCACCTGATGGTGGCCGCGGTCGCCGACCCGCGAGTCGACCAACTGGCCGCCGGGCGTTCCGACCCGGCCGCCGTCTACGACGCGGCGGCCGCCGAGCGATCGCGTAACGACCGCCGCGCGATCGCCACCCGCCTGCGCCGCAGCGGGGTGGAGGTCGTCGATGCCCCGCCCACCGACCTTGCCCCCGCCCTGGCCGACCACTACCTGGCGATGAAGGCCACCGGTCGGCTGTAGCTCAGCTGGTGGGGATCACGTCGGGCGCGTCCTCGATGTCGCCGGTCTCCCCGGCCTTCGCCGCGCGGCGACCGAAATACCCGATGTAGGCCAAAAACGCCGCCTCGGCGATGATCCCGATGCCGACCCGGACGAAAGTCGGCAGCGGCGACGGCGTCACCAACGCCTCGATCAACCCCGAGACCAACAACACGCCCACCAGACCGATCGCGACCGACACGACGGCGCGCCCCTGTTCGGCGAGCACTTGCCCGCGGGGCCGGTCGCCGGGCGAGATCACCGACCACCCCAGCCGCATCCCCGCCGCCCCCGCCAGGAACACCGCCGTCAGCTCCAGCAGCCCGTGCGGAATCAGCAACCCGAGCAGCACACCGCCCTTGCCGGCCTGAAACATCAGCCCGGAGATCAGGCCTAGGTTGGCCGCGTTCTGGAACAGCACGATCGGGATCGGCAGTCCCAGCAGAACGGACAACGCGATGCACTGCGCGGCGACCCAGGAGTTGTTCACCCAGATTTGCAGGGCGAACGCCGCGGCGGGATGCTCGCTGTAGTAGGAGGCGACGTCGTGGTTGACCAATTGCTCGATGTCGCTTGGGGTTCCGGCGGCCGACTGCACCTCGGGATTGCCTGCCACCCAGAACGCCATCACGATCACCACGGCGAAGAACGCCACCGCGGTGCCCAGCCACCACCGCCACGACCGGTAGGCGACCACCGGGAACGACACCGTCCAGAACCGGGCGAACGTACCGCTCAACGGCGCGTGGGCGCCGGTCACCACGGAACGGGCGCGCGCGACGAGGCTCGAGAGTCGACCGATCAACAGCGAGTCCGACGAGGCCGAGCGCAGCATCGACAGGTGGGTGGACACCCGTTGGTACAGCTCGACGAGCTCGTCGACTTCGGCGCCGGTCAGCGAGCGACGCCTCGCGACCAGCCGGTCGAGGCGGTCCCACGTACCGCGATGGGCCAGCACGAATGCGTCGACGTCCACCCTGCGCAGCCTAATCGCCCTGTACCGTTCGGTGTTATGTCGGAGGTGGTGACCGGCGACGCCGTCGTGCTCGACGTGCAGATCGCCCAGTTGCCGGTGCGGGCCGTGAGCGCACTGATCGATATCGCCGTGATCGTCGTGTGCTATCTGCTCGGGCTGATGTTGTGGGCCGCCACACTGACCGAGTTCGACACCGCGCTGAGCACCGCCATCCTGCTCATCTTCACCGTCGTGGTGATCGTCGGCTATCCGGTGGTGCTCGAAACGGCAACGCGCGGACGCTCGGTGGGCAAGATCGCGATGGGTCTGCGCGTGGTGTCCGACGACGGCGGGCCAGAACGCTTCCGGCAGGCCCTGTTTCGCGCCCTCGCGGCGGTGGTGGAGATCTGGATGCTGTTCGGGAGCCCCGCCGTCATCTGCAGCATCCTGTCACCGAAGGCCAAGCGGGTCGGCGACATCTTCGCGGGCACCGTCGTCGTGAACGAGCGCGGCCCCCGGCTTGGCCCGCCGCCGGTGATGCCGCCCTCGCTGGCCTGGTGGGCCTCGTCGTTGCAGCTTTCCGGCCTGTCCCCCGGCCAGGCCGAGGTGGCACGGCAATTCCTCTCGCGGGCAACGCAACTCGATCCGCAGTTACGGCTGCAGATGGCTTACCGCATCGCCGGTGACGTGGTGTCCCGCATCGCCCCGCCACCCCCTCCCGGCGCGCCGCCGGAGCTGGTGCTCGCCGCCGTGCTCGCCGAACGGCACCGCCGCGAACTGGCGAGGCTTCGCCCGGCCACGCCGCCGGCAGGCGCCCCGCCGTGGCCGGCCTGGCCCGCGCCACCACGGCAGGCGGTCCCGTGGCCGGACCCGGGTGCACCCCAGCAAGGTCCGCCGCATCCTGAGCCGGGCGGGTTCGCGCCGCCCGGTTAACCGGAGACGCTGGCCGCCATGAGGGCGACGTCGGCGATCAACAGCGCCCAACCGCACAGCGGAACGGCGATGCCGCCGCGGCGCTTCGCGGTGAACAGGGAGATGACGATCACGACGACCGCGACGGCGGGCGCGCCGTAGAACGCGACCCCGAAATCGATCCCGCCGTGGCCCAGGTTGGGGCAACTGCGGTCGCTGCAGCCGTCGGTACTCATCACCGCCCCGAGCGCGAACAGCATGACGATGGCGGCGGCGGGCACCGTGGCCAGCGCCAACCCCCAGTTCACCCACGGCCACACGTTGCGCCCGCCTCCGCTGCCACCCTGCCCCGGGCCTGCCGCGGTCGAGGTCCCGCCACCCACCGTCAGGTTGGAGTTATCAGCGTTCATCCCAGAGGTCCTACCCGTCGCCCGGCGAGTGCAAACCGGGCCCGGGCATCCGATCCGCGTGCCCGCCGGCACCCAAAACCGGAGGTCGCGGGCCCTACCGGCGGCGGCTGAGCACCGCCTGCCAAATGCCCCGTTGCATCGCGATACTTTCCGATATATCGTGATACCTCGAAGCGCACGGTGCGCTTCCCAAACAGACGTAAGGAAACAGAGATGAACAACCCATTCACCCCCACCGGCGTTCCGTTCGCCGGCCGCCCCGCTTTCGGCTTCGGCCCCGACACGCAACGGCGTGCCCTGCACGGCGCAAGGCGACGCGCTCGCCAGGAGTTCTTCGAACACCTCCGCGAGCATGGGCCCGGCCACGACGGCCCGGGCTTCGGGCCCGGCTTCGGCCCGGGGTTCGGCGCCGGCTTCGGACCTGGATTCGGACCCGGCTTCGGTCCGGGTTTCGGCTTCGGGCCGGGCGGCCGACGTGGCGGATGGCGCCGCGGCGGCCCGGGTCGCGGCAAGCGCGGCGACGTCCGCGCGGCCATCCTGGCGCTGCTGGCCGAGCGCCCCATGCACGGCTACGAGATGATCCAGCAAATCGCCGAACGCAGCAACGGGCTCTGGAAGCCCAGCCCCGGTTCGGTCTATCCGACGCTGCAGCTGTTGACCGACGAGGGCCTGATCACGGCCAGCGAAAGCGAAGGCAGCAAGAAGCTCTTCGAGCTGACCGACGAGGGCCGCGCGGCGGCCGAAAAGGTCGAGACCCCGCCGTGGGACGAGATCACCGAAGGCGCCGACCCGGGTCACATGAACCTGCGGGCGGCCATCGGCCAGCTGTTCGGCGCGGTCGCGCAATCCGCGCACACCGCAACCGCCGAGCAACAGCAGCGCATCGTCGAAATCCTCAACAACGCGCGGCGTGAGGTCTACGGCATCCTCGGCGAAGACTGAGCGCTGACAGGCACAGCGGACCCTGGATCAGGTCACGTCGACCCAGTCCAGGGTCCGCTGCACCGCCTTGCGCCAACCCGCGTACCCGGCGGCGCGCTGCTCGTCGGTCCAGGCCGGCGTCCAGCGCTTGTCCTCGTGCCAGTTGGCCCGCAGGTCGGACGGATCGGCCCAAAACCCCACCGCCAAACCCGCCGCGTAGGCCGCGCCCAGCGCGGTCGTCTCGGCGACCACCGGACGCACCACGTCGACGCCGAGCACATCGGCCTGGATCTGCATGCACAGGTCGTTGCCGGTGACGCCGCCGTCGACCTTCAACACCTCAAGGCGCACACCGGAATCCGCCGCCATCGCGTCCACCACGTCGCGGCTCTGGTAGCAGATCGCCTCCAGCGTCGCGCGGGCCAGGTGCGCGTTGGTGTTGAACCGCGAGAGCCCGACGATCGCGCCGCGGGCATCCGATCGCCAATAGGGCGCGAACAGCCCGGAAAACGCCGGGACGAAATACACTCCGCCGTTGTCGGCGACCTGGCGCGCCAGCGACTCGCTTTGCGCCGCGCCGCTGATGATGCCCAACTGGTCACGCAGCCACTGCACCGCAGCGCCCGTGACCGCGATCGAACCCTCAAGGGCGTAAACGGGTTTCGCGTCACCGAACTGGTAGCAGACGGTGGTCAGCAGGCCGTTCTTCGACCGAACGATCGTCTCGCCGGTATTGAGCAGCAGGAAGTTCCCGGTGCCGTAGGTGTTCTTCGCCTCGCCCTCCGACAGGCACACCTGGCCCACCATCGCCGCGTGCTGGTCGCCGAGGACCCCCGTGACCGGCACCTCGCCGCCGACCGGCCCCGCCTGCGCGGAGACGCCGTACGGTTGTGGCGACGACGACGGTGCGATCGCCGGCAGCATCGCCCGCGGGATGCCAAAGAACGACAACAGCTCGTCGTCCCAGTCGAGCGTCTCCAGATCCATCAGCATGGTCCGGCTGGCATTGGTCACATCGGTGACGTGCACGCCGCCGCGCGGGCCTCCGGTCAGGTGCCACAACACCCAGGTGTCCGGCGTGCCGAACAGGGCGTCACCGCTCTCGGCCGCCTCGCGCACCCCGTCGACGTTCTCCAGGATCCACTGCAGTTTGCCGCCGGAGAAATACGTCGCAGGCGGCAGGCCCGCCTTGCGGCGGATCACCTCGCCGCGGCCGTCTCGTTCCAGCGCCGACGCGATGCGGTCGGTGCGGGTGTCCTGCCAGACGATCGCGTTGTAGTAGGGCCGCCCGGTGCGCCGATTCCACACCAGTGTGGTTTCCCGCTGATTCGTTATGCCAAGCGCGGCAAGGTTTTTGGCGGTCAAGTTGGCACGGTTCAGCACCGACATCAGGACCGACGACGTACGCTCCCAGATTTCGACCGGGTCATGCTCGACCCAGCCGGCGCGGGGCAGGATTTGTTCGTGCTCGAGTTGATGGCGAGCCACTTCGGCACCGTCATGATCGAAGATCATGCAGCGAGTGCTGGTGGTTCCCTGGTCGATGGCGGCTACGAACTCAGCGGACTCGGACACGTCAGGAGTCCATCATGCCCGGGTGAACTCGACAAGCTCACCGGGTAGCTTGCGTTACCGCCGGTAACCCTGTTCCATCGGCGGTGTGGGCGAAGAGGTCAAGCGCACCACGTACACCAGCGCACATCGGCGGGAATACGGGCGCAAGCTCCAGGTGTGCCTGGACGTGTTCGAGGCGATGCTGGAACAGTCGCGCTTTGACTCGGCCAAGCCGCTGACCGGCATGGAGATCGAGTGCAACCTCGTCGACGCCGACTACCAGCCGGCGATGTCCAACCGCGACGTGCTGGACGCCATCGGGGATCCGGCGTTCCAGCCGGAATTGGGCGCCTACAACATCGAATTCAACGTGCCGCCGCATGCCCTGCCCGGACGCATCGCGCTCGACCTGGAAGGCGAGGTGCGGGCAAGTCTGAACGACGCCGAGATCAAGGCCGGCGCGGGCGGCGCGCACATCGTGATGATCGGGATCCTGCCCACGCTGATGCCCGAGCATCTGACCACCGGGTGGATGAGCGACTCGAGGCGGTACGCGGCGCTCAATGACTCGATCTTCACCGCCCGCGGCGAGGACATCCCGATCAACATCTCCGGTCCCGAGCCGCTGAACTGGCAGGCCGTGTCGATTGCGCCCGAATCCGCTTGCACCAGCATCCAATTGCACCTGCAGGTGGCGCCGGAAACGTTCGCCGCCAACTGGAATGCCGCCCAGGTGGTGGCCGGCCCGCAGCTGGCGCTGGGCGCCAACTCGCCGTACTTCTTCGGCCACCAGTTGTGGGCCGAGACCCGCATCGAGCTGTTCACCCAGTCCACCGACACCAGGCCCGAGAAGCTCAAGTCCCAGGGCGTTCGGCCGCGGGTGTGGTTCGGCGAAGGGTGGATCAGCTCGGTGCTCGACCTGTACCAAGAGAACATCCGCTACTTCCCGTCCCTGCTTCCCGAGGTCTCCGACGAGGATCCGGCCGCCGAGCTGGCCGCCGGGCGCGCACCGCAACTCTCCGAGCTGCGGCTGCACAGCGGCACGGTGTACCGGTGGAACCGGCCGGTCTATGACGTCGTCGACGGGCGCCCGCACCTGCGGCTGGAGAACCGGGTGCTGCCGGCCGGGCCGACCGTCGTGGACATGGTGGCCAATTCGGCGTTCTTCTACGGCGTGCTGCGCAGCCTCTCCGAGGACGAACAGCCCCTGTGGTCCCGCATGGACTTCGCTGCGGCACAGGGGAATTTCCTCGAGGCGGCGCGCCGCGGCATCGACGCCCGGCTGCATTGGCCGGGTCTGGGTGAGGTGGCGGCGACCGCGCTGGTGCTGGATACGTTGCTGCCGATCGCCGACGAGGGACTGCGCCGGTGGGGGATGGACGCCGAGGTGCGGGACCGGTTCCTCGGCGTCATCGAGGGCCGCGCCAGGTCGGGCCGCAACGGCGCCAGCTGGCAGGTCTCCACCGTGCGCGCTCTGGAAGACGGCGGGATGACCCGGCCGGCCGCGCTGGCCGAGATGCTGCGCCGGTACTGCGACCACATGCACGCCAACGAGCCGGTGCACACCTGGGAGTCTTGACCGCGGGTACGTTGAAAACCATGACGGGCGATCACGTTATGGACTGGGACAGCGCATACCGCGAACAGGCGCACTTCGAGGGTCCGCCGCCGTGGAACATCGGTGAGCCGCAACCCGAACTGGCCGCATTGGCCGCGGCCGGGAAATTCCGCAGCGACGTGCTCGACGCCGGCTGTGGGTTCGCCGAACTTTCGTTGGCGTTGGCAGCCCAGGGCCACACGGTTGTCGGTGTCGACCTCACGCCGACCGCCGTCGCGGCGGCCACCAAGGCGGCCCAGGAGCGCGGGGTGACCACGGCCAGCTTCGTGCAGGCCGACATCACCTCGTTCGGTGGTTATGACGGCCGGTTCTCCACCGTCGTCGACTCCACGCTGTTTCACTCGCTGCCGGTCGAGGGCCGCGACGGCTACCTGAGCTCCGTCCACCGCGCGGCCGCGCCGGGCGCCAACCTGTTCGTGCTGGTGTTCGCCAAGGGCGCCTTCCCCGCCGAGATGGAACCGAAGCCCAACGAGGTCGACGAGGACGAACTGCGCGCCGCGGTGAGCAAGTACTGGGTAGTCGACGAGATCCGGCCGGCCTTCATCCTGTCCAACGTCGTCGAAATCCCCAACGCGCCCTTCGAATTTCCACCGCACGACCGCGATGAGAAGGGCCGGATGAAGATGCCGGCCTACCTGCTGACGGCGCACAAGGTGGGCTGAGGCTCGTCAGACGTCACCGCCGCCGCGGCGACCACGCGGGTTCACGAAGTACAGGCTGCTACGCCAGTTGGCGGACGGAGCGGCTGCTGAGCGGGGCGATCGCTGCCACCACGAAGCCGATTCCCGCGTAGAGCGCAACGCTGGCCGGCCCCAACCACGCCGCGGCAGGTCCGACGAGTAGTTGTCCGACGGGCACGCATGTGTACGACAGCAGATCGTTGTATGCGGAAATGCGCGACAGCTCGTGCCGGGGCACGTGTTGATGCACGCAGGTATCCCACGCTATCGACGGCGCGGAGAAGCCCAGCCCGGAAATGAACGCCGCCAGCATGAACCACGGAGTCGGCAGGTCGAGGCCCAAGCCCAGCAACCCGGACGCGCCCAAGGCCGCGATGAGCTGGCCGGTGCCCAAAAACCGTTGAGGGGCATGGCGATACAGCAGCACCCCCATTGCGAGGGCGCCGATAGCGCGCGCACTCAAAGCCATACCCCAAACGGGTGCACTCGTCGACGCCGTGGTGATCTCGGGACCCAACACCTGCCACGTTCCGGTCCCGATCAGGTTGATGACCGCGAAGGAGCAGCTGGTCGACCAAAGCCATCGCGTTGACCGAAATGTGTGCCAACCGCGGCGGATATCGGTCAACACTCCGCTTCCCGCGGGGCGCGCGGGTGCGGAGATCCGGGGCAGCCCAGCCAAGATCGCGGCGGCGACCAGGAAACTGGCGGCGTCGACGGCCACGGCGATCCCGCCGCCGCCCGCAGCGACGAGCACGCCGGAGATGGCCGGCCCAAGAACCTTCGTGAGGTTCTTTACGGTGGCCAGTGCGGCGTTGGCCCGCGGCAGTTGCGAGGTTTCGGCCAGTTCCGGCACGATGCCTCGCAGCGCGGGCGACGCGAAGGCCTCCAGTGCGCCGTTGGCGAATTGCAGGCAAGCCACCAGTGGCAGTTGGTAGTTGCCGCTCAGCAACACGGCGGCAACGGCACCTTGGGTGAGGCCTGCTCCCAGATTCGTCCCTATCAGAAGGGTGCGGCGCGGCCAGCGGTCACCGAATACACCGCCCACCAACAGCAAACTCAGCTGCGCGGTGACCTGAGCGGCCAACACCACCCCAAGGTCGCTCAGACGATGCGACGCCTGCAGCACCGCCAGGCTCAGCGCGACCGGTGTCATCGCACTACCGGCCAGCGAGACCGCCCTGCCCAACAAGAAGCGACCGAACGGTGTGTGGGCTGTCCTTCGTGCCGGCGAGAGTGCCATAGGAGAGACAGCATGGGCAGCGGCACGGTAGCGTCGCCATCTCTACGATAAATGGCGCAAGGATATGACACTTCTCAAGCTCAGCCCCCATGCACTGGCGCACTGCCGGTTCGCCATCTCGCCGCTGGCCGAGACGGTGGGCGTGCTGATCACCTTGCAGCGCCGATGCGCCGACGCCGCCTTGGCCCGCTGGTACGCCGAACATCAGCCGGCCTATCGCCGCTGGCTGGGCGCAAATCCCATGGCTAACGCGTTACTGCCGCTGATCGCCACTACCAAGCGGCTTCCCGACATCGTGGCGTTGCCGCCTGAGCACGGCGTCCACACCCGGCTGGCCGACGAACTCGGTGCGATGACCGCCTTCAGCGACGACCAGATCCGCGCGGGTGTGCGTGCCGCTGCGGCTGCGAGTTGGAAGCCCCATCAACTCGACTGGCTCCGCCGCGAGAACCTCGCGGTCCGCATTGCGGAGGTGTTCGAGCAGGGCTGGCGGCAATTCGTCGAGCCGGACTGGCCGCGTCGTCGGGCCGTTCTCGAACGCGACATCATGTACCGCGCGGGGCTACTGTCCGCTTACGGGTGGAAGCATACCGTCGAGACGATGAAGCAGCGCTCAATCTGGGTTGGCGACAACGCAATTCGTTTCAGCAGTCAGCACTGGCCGGACCGCACTATCGACGAGGGGCTGATCTTCGTCCCACGGACCACAACCGGGGGCTGGTGGACGTGTGAACAGCCCCCGCGCTACGCCCTGGTCTACTGCGCCCACGGGCCACACGCCGAGCCGGCCACCCCCGGCGCCGATCGCACCGACGCCCTCTCGACCCTCCTCGGGCCTGGTCGGTCCCGCATCGCCAGGCAACTGCAAACCCCTGCCACCAGCACCCAACTCGCACGCACCCTCGGCCTATCCCTGGGCACCGTGAGCAGCCACCTCGCCGTATTGCGCGATGCCGGAACGATCGTCGGAACCAGAGTCGGACGCAACGTCATCTACCGGCTCACCGAGCGAGGACACCGGCTTCTGGACCTCCTCGAGGAGAACTGACCGGGCAAGCCCGTGATCCCGGCGCACAAGGTGGGCTGAGGCTCAACCCGACGTCGCCGCCGTCGCGGCGATCAGCGCCTCGGCGAAGGTCTGCAGATCCTCAGCGGTGGTGTCGACGTGCGGCGAGATCCGCAGCACCGGACCGGCCAGTCGCAGCGGCGCCCGCTGTACGCCGACGAAGGTGGTCAGGATCCGCCGCTCGGCGAGCAGCCACGCCCGCACCGCTTGCGGATCCGCGCCGTCGACCGGGGCCAGGGTGGTGATGGCGCTGGGCTCCTCGACCTCCTCGACCACCGCCCAGCCGGCCACGTCGGCCAGCGCCCGGCGGCTGGTGGCGCCCAGCTCGGCCAGCCGTTCACGCACGGCGGGTGGCCCGTACGCCAAGTGCTCTCCCAAGGCCAGTGAAAAGCCAACGCGCGCGGCTATATTGGCTTCGCCGAATTCGAGTTGCTGGGCAACCGAGAACGAGCCCGCGAGCCAGTCCGGCGGCGCCAGCCGCGGGCGCAAGCCCTCCATCAGCTCGCGTCGCACCGCGAGCGCCCCGACGCCGCGCGGCCCCGCGATCCACTTGCGCGACGACGCATAGGTCACGTCGGCGCCGACCGCGCAATCCACGTGGCCCAGCGCCTGGGCGGCGTCGACGACGAGCGGCAGCCCCAGCTCGCGGCAGAGCTGCGCGATCATCGACAGCGGTTGCACCACGCCGCTGTGGCTGCCGACCGCGGTGAGGTGGACCAGATCGGGCGGGTCGGCCTCGAGTGCCAGCGCCGCGTCGTCGAGCGCGACGCGGCCATCCTCGAGGGTCGGCAGCAGCTGGCGATCGAAGCCGTGGGCAGCGAAGAGCGCCAGGTTGGGGCCGTATTCGCCGGGCAGGCACGCCACGGTGCGCCGGTCGGCCGGCCAGCCGCCGAGCAGCAGATCGAGCGCGTTCAGGGAGCCGGTGGTGAACACCACCTCGGCGTCGGGCATGCCGGCCAGCGCGGCGAACGCAACCCGCCCGGCGTCCAGCGCGGGCGCGGCGGCCTCGGCCGCGACGTAGCCGCCGATTTCGGACTCGTTGCGCGCGTGCAGGGCGGCGGCCTCGATCACCGCGAGACTCTGCCGCGAACACGCCGCGCTGTCCAGGTGCAGCCCGGCCACGGGCGGGCGGATCGCCCGCCAGCGGTCCGCAAGCGAACCCGCGGCCGTCACTTCACGGCCAACGACAACCCGAAATCACCCGCGGCGTCCGTCCAGAACCGGGTGCGGCGCAGTCCCACGCTGGCCAATTCGGCGCGCACCCCGTCCGGGCGGAACTTGCACGACACCTCGGTGAGCATCTCCTCGTCGGCCGCGAAATCGACGGTGAGATCTAGCGCGTCGACGCGGACCCGCTGCGGGCGGCTGGCGCGCAACCACATTTCGATGCGTTCCTCCTCGGCGTTCCAGCGCGCCACGTGTTGGAACGCCTCGACGTCGAAATCGGCGTCGAGTTGCCGGTTGATCACCGCCAGCACATTGCGATTGAACGCCGCCGTCACCCCGGCCGAGTCGTCATAGGCGCGCACCAGCCGACCGGTGTCCTTAATCAGGTCCGTGCCGAGCAGCAGGCTGTCGCCCGGGCGCATTTGGGCGGACAGGCTCGACAGGAACGCCGTGCGCGGTCCGGGTGTCAGGTTGCCGATCGTCGACCCCAGGAAAACGAACAGGCGTCGCCCGCCGGCTGGGATCTCGGTCAGGTGTTCCTCGAAATCGCCGCAGACCGCATTGATTTCGACGCCGGCGTATTCCTGCTGGATCGCCGCCGCGGCCGTCGACAGTATGCCGGCGTCGACATCGAACGGTACGAATCTGCGCAGCGATCCGCGTTCGCGCAGCGCGTCGAGCAGCAGCCGGGTCTTCTCCGACGTCCCACTGCCCAACTCCACCAGGGTGTCGGCCTCGCTGGCCGCCGCGACTTCGGCCGACCGCGCGCGCAGGATCTCGGCCTCCGCGCGGGTCGGATAGTATTCGGGCAACCGGGTGATCTGATCGAACAGGTGACTGCCCAGCGAATCGTAGAACCACTTGGGCGGCAACGACTTCGGCGTCTGCTGCAGGCCGTCGAACACATCTCGGCGCAACGCTTGATCCGCGGAGTCGGCGGCCAGGTGGTTGGACAGTGTCAGCGTCATCGATAACCTTCCGAGTGATCCAGTGGGGTCAGCGCGACGCCCGCCGCGGTGACCTCGACGAGGTGGCGGTCCGGCACGTCCTCCCAGCCGGGGTCGTTGTCGTATGGCTCGCTGGCCAGAACAATCCCGTCCGCACGCCGCAGGATGGACAACGTGTCACCCCAGGTGGTCGCCAACAGGCGAGAACCGTTGGCTGCCAATATGTTCAGTCGGGCGTCGGGGTCAGCCGCCGCGACCTCGGTGATGGTCTCGCCGAGCGCGGCGAGGCCGCGCTCGAAGATGACAGCGGCGAGCAATGCACTGTCACAGACGGATTCGGCCCGCGAGCTGAGGGGCAACACGGCACGGTCAACGACGCCGTTGTGCGACAACATCCACTGGCCGTCGGTGAACGGCGCCGTCGCGCTGACATCGATCGGCATGCCGACCGTCGCCGAGCGCACCGCGGCAACCACGCAGCGGCTGCGCAGCGCCGGTGCGACGGAGTCGAACGACGTGTCACCCCACAGCGGCGCACTGCTACGCCAGCGGCGGGGCACTTGCCCTTCGGGGGAATCATCGAAAAACCCGACGCCCCAACCGTCGGCGTTGAGCAGGCCGTGCTTCTGCCGGCGCGGCGCATACGACTGCACCCGCAGGCCGTGCAGCGGGTCCAGCACCAGCGAGGACACGGTGACGTCGGCCCCGAGCCAGCCGAGGTGACGGCACATCAGGTGAAATCCTCGACGTCCCAAGCCAACCGGACGCCGGAGAAGATCTGGCGCCGGATCGGGTGGTCCCAGTTGCGGAAGCTCGGCCGCAGGATAGCGGGCGCCACGGCCCACGAGCCGCCGCGCAGCACCCGGTAGTCGCCGTCGAAGAACGGCTGCGAGTAGCGCTCGTAGATCATCGGAACGAATCCGGGCCAGGGCCGCAGCGGCGAAGTGGTCCACTCCCACACGTCGCCGAGCATCTGTTCCGCCCCATACGCCGAGGCGCCGGCCGGGTAGGCCCCTACGGGTGCCGGACGCAACGAGGTTCCGCCCAGGTTGGCGAGGTCGTCGGAGGGCGGCTGCGCTCCCCACGGGTAGCGACGGCGGCTGTCGGTAGCCGGATCCCATGCGCAGGCCTTCTCCCATTCCACCTCGGTGGGCAGCCGCGCACCGGCCCAGGCCGCATAGGCCTCGGCCTCGAAGTAGGAGACGTGCTGCACCGGCTCGTCGGCGGGGATGTCTTCGACGTGGCCGAACCGGGTGCGTGTTCGTGCGTCGGGGCTCCAGAACTGTGGCGCGGTCAGGCCCGCGCGCCGGCGATGCTCCCAACCACGCTCGGACCACCAGCGCGGCTGCAGGTAACCGCCGTCTTCGATGAAGTGCCGCCATTCGCCGTTCGTGACCGGCACCCGGCCGATGCGGAACGCGGGCAGCTCGACGATGTGGGCGGGCCGCTCGTTGTCGAGCGAATAGGGTTCACTCGCGGCGTCCACGCCCAGCACGAACGGGCCGGCGGGCACCAGAACGGAGGTGCCGGCCAGCCCCGGCCGGCCGGCCGGCAGCGCCGCATGGTCGCGCAGCAGCGGAGCCCCGGTGCGCAGGTTGAGCGCCTGCAGCATGGTTTCGTCGTGTTGGTTTTCGTGGCTGATCACCAACGCGAACGCGAAGTCGTCACTGTCCTCCGGCAGGGCGTCGAGGGCGTCGAGGGCGGCGGACCGCACTGTGCGGCAATACGCCCGCGCACGGTCCGGCGACAGCAGCGGCAGCTCGACGCGGCTGGCGCGGGAGTGCACGAAGGCGTCGTAGAGGCCCTCGACCGCCGGCGGCAGCATGCCGGGCCGGGCGGGGTCACCGCCGCGCAACAGCCAGAACTCCTCTTGCTGACCGATGTGCGCCAGGTCCCACACCAGCGGGCTCATCAGGGGGTCGTACTGCCGGTACAGCTCGGCGTCGTCGAACTCGACCAGCCGCAACGTCCGCGTCCGCGCCCGCGCCAAATCGTCGGCGAGACTTGCCCGGCATGACGATCCCAAGCGCGGCGCAAGCGGGCGCAGCGGGTCGGAATCATTGGCGGAAGTCACAGCCCCCCTTGCGGGCGGCGCGCCGCCTCGGCGACCGTGGCCGCGATGCCCTGTCGGATCACCTGGTCGGAGAAGTCGTCGCCGGGACATCGGCCCCGCTCGACGGCGTCGACCAGCCGCTGCATCGAATCGCCGAGTTCGGGCGGCGCCAGCTGAGCGGCGACGGCCACGCACTTGTTGGCCGCGGCGTACAGCCGCCGGTCACGTAGTCCCGCCTGAG
>NZ_LZKF01000197.1:0-17643 GCF_001672665.1 Mycobacterium sp. E2238
CCTCGGCCACCCGCAGCCGGTTCTGGCTGAGCGTTCCCGTCTTGTCGAAGCAGACGACGTCGATGCGGCCGAGCGCCTCCACCGAACGCGGAACGCGCACCAGCGCGCCGAACTTCGTCAGCCGCCGCGCCGACGCCGCTTGCGCGAGGGTCGCCACCAACGGCATTCCCTCGGGAACCGCCGCGACGGCGATGGCGATGCCGCTGGCGACCGCCTGGCGCAGGACCGAGCCCCGCACCAGCCCCAGCACGCTGACCAGCGCGCCGCCCGTCATGCTGACCGGGAAGGCCCGGTTGGTGAGCTGGCTGAGCTGGTGCTGCAGACCGATGTCCGACGACAGGTCACCGGACACCAGCTCGGCGGCGCGGCGTTCCTGGGTGTCCGCCCCGACCGCGGTCACCACCGCCACCGCGGTACCCGCCACCACCGTCGTCCCGGCGTACAGCATGCAGCGGCGCTCGGCCGCATCGACGTCGTCTGCTTCGACAAGACGGGAACGCTCAGCCAGAACCGGCTGCGGGTGGCCGAGGTCGTTGCGGCGCCGGAGACGTCGCGCGAAGAGGTGCTGCGCTGCGCCGCGCATGCCGCGCCGGCGTCCAACGGCGGACCGCACGTGCACGCCACCGATGTCGCCATCGTCGAGGCCGCGTCCGCGGTCAATGGGCACAACTCGAACGCACCCGTCGCGCACCTGCCGTTCCGCTCCGGACGGTCGTTCTCCGCCTCCGTGACGGACACCGAGCTGACCGTCAAGGGTGCGCCCGAAGTGGTGCTGGCGGCCTGCGGCAACGTGAGCCCGACCATGGAGGAGACGGTCGCCGAGATGGCCGGCAACGGCCTGCGGGTGATAGCGGTGGCGCGACGGCAGCTGAGCCCGGCCCAGGCCGCGGCGATCCAGCGGGAACCCGACGATATCGCCGATTTCGCGCGGGACGGGCTGACCCTGACCGGGTTCCTCGGTTTGTCCGACACCCCGCGCGTCGAAGCGGCCGGACTGCTCGCGGACCTGCGCCGGCTTTCGGTGGGCGTCAAGCTGATCACCGGGGACCACCCGATCACCGCCAGGGCCATCGCCGAGGAGCTCGGGCTGAGCGTGACGGCCGAACAGGTGATCAGCGGCGCCGAATGGGATGCGATGTCGCGCAAGGATCAGGAACGCGTCGTGACCGAGCGGGTGATCTTCGCCCGGATGACACCGGAGAACAAGGTCCAGGTCGTTCAGACGCTCGAAAGCGCGGGCGTGCGCACCGCGATGGTCGGCGACGGGGCCAACGACGCCGCCGCCATCCGGGCCGCCACCGTCGGCATCGGCGTCGTCGCCGGCGGCAGCGACCCTGCGCACATGGCGGCCGACGTGGTGCTGGTCGACGCCCGCATCGAGGGCCTGCTGTACGCCATCGAGGAGGGCCGCCAACTCTGGCAGCGGGTGCAGGCCGCCGTGTCCGTGCTGCTCGGCGGCAACGCCGGCGAGGTGTTGTTCGCCATCGTCGGCAGCGCGATCACCGGGACCTCGCCGCTGAACACGCGACAACTGCTCCTGGTGAACATGATGACCGACGCCCTGCCCGCCGCGGCCCTCGCGGTCAGCAAGCCCAGCGGCCCGGTCGACCCGGGCATCCGGGGCCCAGATCAGCCCGCGCTGTGGCGTGCCGTCGCCATCCGCGGCGTCACCACGGCGGCCGCGACCACGGCGGCGTGGGCGATGGGAAGCGTCACCGGTCGTCCGCAGCGCGCATCCACGGTCGCGCTGGTCGCCCTGGTGGGCGCCGAGCTGGGTCAAACCCTGCTGGATTCACGTGCCCCGCTGGTGGTGTTCACCGCGGCGGGCTCGCTCGCTGCGATGGGGACGCTGATCAGCATCCCGGTGGTCAGCCAGTTGCTCGGCTGCACACCGCTGGGTCCAGTCGGCTGGGCGCAGGGGCTGGGATCCGCTGCCGCGGCGACCGTCGCGATCGGCGTCCTGAATCGTGTGCTGACGGGTCCGGACAGATCGGCCGATGCACCCGCTGAGGTGCACGAACCTCGACGACCCCGGCCCGCCATAGCAGCGCATAGAGTTCCAGTAGCGGCACCTTCAGCACCAGAGCAATAGAGGAAACCAGCGGATCGCCCCCGGTGTCGGTCATCGTCGACATAAGTCCGACGGTGGTCGCAGTACCCGGCGAGTCGGCAAACCCTTCGTTACCGAAAGGCAAATGATGGCGGAAAAGAAGTCACGCAGGGGGACATCGCAGCGCGATGCGGTGCAAAAGATCCGTGAAGGCGAAACGTTCCACGTCAACCTTCCGGTGGTCGGTCAGATGGAAATCCCCCGGCCCGAGCAGCTGGCCTATTTCGGGGGCCTGGCCGCCCTCGCGGCGCTCGAACTCATCGACTGGCCGGTGGCCGTGGTGATCGCCGCCGGCCACCTGCTGGCCAGCAACCACCACAACAAGCTCCTCGAAGAGCTCGGCGAGGCGATGGAAGAGGCCTGAGAGCGGGTCAAGCGGTCCCGGCGACGTTGTCGAACCGCAGCGTGACCCGGGTGCCCCCGGCGGTGCGGAACGTGTCGACGTGATCGGCCAGCCCGCCGATCAGGGTCAGACCGCGGCCGCGCCGCCTGCTGCGCAGGCTGGCCGAGGAATCGCCCACCCACCGCCCGGTGTCGCTGACCGTGACCGCAACCGTCTGCCGGCGCAGGAAGGCCTCCACCGAGACCGTTCGGCGCGGCTCGCCGTCACTGCCGTGCTCGATCGCGTTGGTCACGGCCTCGCCGGTCGCCAACAGGATGTCCATTTCGCGCTTCGGGTCGACGTTGTTGCCGGCCAGCCAGTTGTGTAACCGCTCGCGCGCCACCGGAATCTGGCCCGGCGCGGCCGTGACCACGGTGGCGAAGCTGCGCGGGCAGTCGTGGCTCGGCCGCAGCGCGAGCACCACGACGTCGTCCCGGTAGCCGCCGGGCGGGGTCAGCCGGGACAGCAGCTCGGCGCACACCGCCTCGACCGGAAGGTCGACGCATTCCGCGGCCGCGGCCTTCAGGCGGCCCAGCCCGTCATCGAGCGTCTCGCCGGCGCGCTCGATGAGCCCGTCGGTGTACAGCAGGATCAGGCTTCCCGGCGGCAGATTCGCCGTCGCGGTGGCGCCGGACGGATAGCTCTCGGCATCGTGTTCCTTGACGGCCACCGGCAGACGCCGCCCGAACGTCAGGAACACGGCGCGATGGTCGGGAAAGACCAGCAGCGGATAGGGGTGGCCGGCGCAGCTGTACCGGACGGTGGCGCAACCGGTGTCCGGTTCGGTCTCGACGAGCGCGTAGGCCACCGTCGCGCAGCGGGCGCCCGCGACGCTGGCGCCGTACCGATCCAGCGCCCCGAGCACCGCGCCCGGTTCGCCCGCGGTGAGGGCCGAGGCGGCGACCGCGGCGCGCAGCCTGCTCATCACGATCGCGGCGGCCAGCCCGTGTCCGACGACGTCGCCCACCGATATCCCGACCCGGCCGGCGCGATCCAGGGGGGTGACCGAATACCAGTCGCCGCCGACGCGCATCGCCTCACCGGCGGGCTGGTAGACGGCGGCCACGACGGCCGCGGTCGAGCCCCGGTCCAGGTCCAGCAGATGCTCCTGGAAGTCGACGGCGATGCGGTGTTCGCGCGCCATGACGCGAACCCGGTCCAACGCCGAGGACGTCAGCTCGGCAATGCGGCCGAACGCCTCGAGTTCGGCCGCGTCGAACTGGCGCGGCGAGGACCACAGCAGGCCCAGCACGCCGATGACGCGGCCCGTGTGATCCCGCAATGGATTGGCGACGCAGGCCCGAACGCTGTCGGCGGTGTCCTGCACGGCGTGTTCGTAGCGCGGGGGCAGGTCGAACGTGTCCGTGATGACCATCGGCTCGCCGGTGCGCACGACGTCGGCCCCGACCACCGGGGAGTCGAGTTCTGTCACGTGGTAGCGGTCGCGCAATTCAACGGGCAGGTCGCCGGCGTATTCGAACCGGATGTGGCGTTCGCCGTCGAGGACGCCGATCGTGACGGCTGCGGCGTCGGCCGAGCCGAACGGCGACTCCAGCAGGGCGGCCAAGATCCCGGCGACCGAGTCGGTGGCCTGCAGCGCCGAGTCGAGTGGCAACAGATCGGAGGCCGCCGCACGACGCTGGCGGTCGCGCTCGCGGGCCACCGCGGACAGCCGCGACTTCAACCGGTCGATCAGTTCCTGGGACCGGAACGGCTTGGGCAGGTAGTCGTCGGCGCCAGCGGCATAACCCTCGTCGACCGCCTCCGCGCCGGCCCGGGCGGACAGCATGAGGACCGGCGTCGCCGCCAACTGGGGGTCCGCCCGGATGGCAGTCACCAGTCCGAAGCCGTCGACGCCCGGCATCATGACGTCGGTGATGACCGCGTCCGGGCGCAGGCTTCGGGTCGCCGCCAGTGCCGACTCACCGTCTGCGGCAAGGACCGTCTCCCAATGGGGCGACAGCACCCGGTCGAGATGGTCTCGCATGTCGGCGTTGTCGTCGGCGATCAGCACCAATTGGCGAGACTTTTCGGTCGCGGCGGCCGAGGAGTCGCGTTCCGGAACCGGCGCCAGCCATTGGCGGGCCTCCGCCACGTAGGGGTTGGTCTCGTCCAGCGGGCCGGCGGGCGACTGGTCGGCCGTCGTGCCGATAGATTGCGGCAACCGGATGGTCACCGTCGTGCCGCGGTCCACTTCGCTGTCGATCTGCACGGTTCCGCCGTGCAGTTCGACGAGCCCGCGCACCAGCGAGAGGCCGATGCCGGTGCCCTCAACGCTGCGGCCGCGCAGGTTGTCGGCCCGGTAGAAGCGCTCGAACAGGCGGTCCAGGTCCGCGGCGGCGATCCCCACTCCGGTGTCGCGCATGGTGACGACGCAGTGCTCGGGTTCGGCGCGCACCTCGACCGAAATCGTTCCCCGCAGAGTGTATTTGACTGCGTTCGACAGCAGGTTCAGGACGATCGTCTCCCACATGCCCGGGTCGACGTCGGCCAGTACCGGCGAGCAGTTCACCACGAGATCGAGCCCCGCCCGATGGCAGAGCTCGGTGAACGACGATGCTATGTGGGCGGTAAGCGCGCCCACGTCGGTACACGCGAACTTCGCGTTCGCGCGGCCGGCCTCGATGCGGGAGAAGTCGAGGAGCGAGTCCACCAGGCGCTGCAGGCGCCGCGCGTTGCGGGCGGCGGTGCTCAGGCGATCCGCCAATGCGGTTCCCGGCGCCGCTTCGGTCAGCGCATCGTCGAGGGGTCCGAGCAGCAGCGTGAGCGGCGTGCGGAACTCGTGGCTGACGTTGGTGAGGAAAGCCGTTTTCGCACGGTCCAATTCGGCCAGCGCGTCGGCCCGGCGCCGCTGCTGTTCGTAGGAGACGGCCGAGGCGAACGCCGCGGACAGCTGATCGGCGAGCAGTTGGCAGAACCCGCGGTACATCGAATCAAGGGGACGCCGCGGATTGGCCCCGATCACCACCGCCCCGGCGTTCGAGTTTTCTCCCAGCGGCAACACCAGGGCCTGCCGGGGGCAGTTCTCGCCGAAACGCGCTGTGATGCCCGGGATTACGTCCTCGAGCCGGTCGATGACGCGCGCGGCCCGGGCCCGTGGCGTGGTGTCCCAGCCCTTGAGCTCCGACAGCGAGCGAGGCAGCAGCGGCCGGATCGACGGCGTGGCCCCTCGCAGCGTGCTGTCGCGCGCCGCCTCGTCGTCCGCTACGTAGACGGCAATGAACGGCAAGTCCAGCGGCTGCGCCTCGCATATCGCGACGGTGCTGCTCACCGCGTTGTCGATGGCGTGCGCGTCCATCACGGCGGTCGCGACCGCGTTGAGCAAGTGGAGCCGACGCTCACTCAACACCCGGTCGGTCGTTTCGATCACCGCGCAGAAAACGGCCGGGACCCCACCGTCGCCGCCGATGATGGGGCTGTAGGTGAAGGTGAAATACCGCTCCTGGGATTCACCACCGGTGATGAGCTGCAGCATCAGGTCGTCGGACCAGGTCGCGACGCCGGTCTCCATCACGCTGGTGAGCATCGGGGAGATCTGCTCCCAGATTTCCCACCACACCTGCTCCGCGGGGCAACCCAGGGCCGCGGGGTGCTTGTCTCCCAGGATCTGCGCGTAGCCGTCGTTGTACATCAGGAAGAGGTTTTCCGGCCCTAACCAGAGCACGATGGGGAACCGCGAGGTCAGGGCGATCGCCACGGCCGCGCGCACCTCGGCGGACCAGCCCCGCGGCGATCCCAACGGATGGGCGTCCCAGTCGAATTCGGCGAAGCGGCGGCCCATCTCGCCGCCCAGCTCGACCGCAGCCGCCAGGTCGGGCGGCAGCGCCGGGTTCATTGCTGTCGCTTGTGTTGCAGAGCCTCGGGCAGCGTCGGGTAGATGTCGAAGATCCGATCCAGTTCGGTCACCTCGATCGGACGAAGCACTTGGTCGTTGTTGGCGACCAGGCGGACGGCCGTCCCGGCTTCCTTGCCTTCGTCGTGGCACTCGAGCACGGCGTTCAACGCCGCGCTGCCGAAGAAGTCGACGGCCTGCAGGTCGACGACCACCAGCCGGGCCGGGTGAGTCTCGGCCAACTTGAGCGCGGCGTTCAGGTGAGTGGCTACCTCTTCGACGGTACTGGAGTCGACGGCGCCCGCAACGCGCACGACGACCGCATCCTCGAGAGACTCATGTTCCACCGCCAACAACTCCAGCGCCTTTCACAGTCGTCCGAATGCGCGGCGTGCGCCGCTCGGAGCGTCTAGGAACACTAACTGTTTGCGGGCTGCCGCGTTCGCGTATTCCTCTGGTTACCCGGCGGACTCGGCGGTTATCCGTTCGTGCACCGTCAACAGCAGATGATCGAACTGACCCTGCAGAGTGGCCGTCGAGCCTTCGAGGGTAGTCACCTCGGCGAGTAGTTGCCGGGCCAGCGCACGCAGCTTCACGTTGGTCTCTTGCGACCGCCACTGCAGCACGCGAAACGCCTGCTCGGCGCTGACCCGGTAGACGAACATCAGCACGCCCTTGGCCTGCTCGATCGCCGCGCGGTTTTCGAAGAGGTCGGGCAGGGCTTCGTCGAGCACCTCTTGCCGGGTTTCGTCGAACGTGTTGGTGAGGTCGATGTAATAGCCCGCGGTGCCCACCACGGCGCCCGACTCGTCGTGCATGCGGTCGGCCACGACGATCGCGTCGTGCACGTTGCCGGACGTGTCGAGGAACCGGTGCCGACTGGAGAAGGACTCCGCCGACTGCAGGGCGTAGTCGAGCACCTCCTGGACGTGCCGGCGGTCGTCGGGGTGCTTGTGCGACAACAACAGCTTCGTCGTGGGCTCGACGGTGCCCGGTTCGTAACCGTGCATCCTGGCCACCTCGTCGGACCACTCCCAGCGCTCACCGATGAACCAGAACCGAAACGTGCCGACGTTGAGATGACAGGCGGCCGCCTCGGGCGGACTCAGCTCGTGGCCGCTGCGGGACGTGTCGGCCGTCGGCCCGTCCGTTTCCCCTTGCTCTTGCACGTTTGCATCCTTACACCAGGGGGATACCACCGGCTACCGCCCTGACCAAAAGGCGCGCCCACATGCCAGCAGGTCCGGGGTGGGGGTAACGTCGCGTGCGGACCATCCAAAAACGCGGGAGCGCACGTCGAATGCGCTGAGAGGACGGCTGGGGCCGTCGACCGTACGAACCTGACCGGGTAATGCCGGCGTAGGGAGATGAAAAATGACTGATGTCCTTTCCCAAGCCGTCGAGGCTTCCGTCACCACGGGACCCATCGCAGGCAGCAGCAAGGTCTACCGCGACGTCGAGGGGTTCCCCGGTGCTCGCGTCCCGTTCCGGCGCGTGCACCTGTCCACCGGCGACCACTTCGACCTCTACGACACCTCCGGCCCGTACACCGACGCGCACGCTGTCATCGACCTGACGACCGGGCTGCCGGCGCGGCCGGGGGTGGTCCGCGACCGCGGCACCCAGCTGCAGCGGGCGCGGGCCGGCGAGATCACGGCCGAGATGGCATACATCGCCGCCCGCGAGGACATGCCCGCCGAGCTGGTGCGCGACGAGGTCGCCCGCGGCCGCGCGGTGATCCCCGCCAACCACAACCACTCCGAGATCGAGCCGATGATCATCGGCAAGGCCTTCGCGGTGAAGGTCAACGCCAACATCGGCAACTCCGCGGTGACGTCGTCGATCGCCGAGGAGGTCGACAAGATGGTGTGGGCCACCCGCTGGGGTGCGGACACCATCATGGACCTGTCCACCGGCAAGAACATCCACGAAACCCGCGAGTGGATCCTGCGCAACTCCCCCGTCCCGGTCGGCACCGTGCCCATCTACCAGGCGCTGGAAAAGGTGAAGGGCGACCCGACGGAACTCACGTGGGAGATCTACCGCGACACCGTGATCGAGCAGTGCGAGCAGGGCGTGGACTACATGACCGTGCACGCCGGCGTGCTGCTGCGGTACGTGCCGCTGACCGCCAAGCGGGTCACCGGCATCGTGTCCCGCGGCGGGTCGATCATGGCGGCCTGGTGCCTGGCCCATCACCGGGAGTCGTTCCTCTACACCAACTTCGAGGAGCTCTGCGACATCTTCGCCCGCTACGACGTCACCTTCTCGCTCGGCGACGGGCTGCGGCCGGGGTCGATCGCCGACGCCAACGACGCCGCGCAGTTCGCCGAGCTGCGCACCCTGGGCGAGCTGACCAAGATCGCGAAAGCCCGCGGCGCGCAGGTGATGATCGAGGGACCGGGACACGTCCCGATGCACAAGATCGTCGAGAATGTGCGGCTGGAAGAGGAGCTGTGCGAGGAGGCCCCGTTCTACACGCTGGGCCCGCTGGCCACTGACATCGCGCCGGCCTACGACCACATCACCTCGGCGATCGGCGCGGCCATCATCGCGCAGGCCGGCACCGCGATGCTGTGCTACGTGACGCCCAAGGAGCACCTGGGGCTGCCGGACCGCAAGGACGTCAAGGACGGGGTGATCGCCTACAAGATCGCCGCCCACTCCGCCGACCTGGCCAAGGGGCATCCGCGCGCCCAGGAACGCGACGACGCGTTGAGCACGGCCCGCTTCGAGTTCCGCTGGAACGACCAGTTCGCGCTGTCGTTGGACCCCGACACCGCAAGGGAATTCCACGACGAGACCCTGCCGGCCGAACCCGCCAAGACCGCGCACTTCTGCTCGATGTGTGGGCCCAAGTTCTGCTCCATGCGGATCACCGCCGACGTCCGGGCCTACGCCGCCGAGCACGGGCTCGACAGCGAGGAGGCGATCGAGGCCGTCATGAACGAGGGCATGGCCGAGAAGTCGCGCGAGTTCGCCGAGCACGGCAAGCGGGTGTACCTGCCGATCACCCAGCCGTGATGACGCGAGTGCGGCAGAAATGACCGAGCCGGGCGCAGCGGGTCGCGGCAATTCGGCACAGTGAGCTACCTGCCCCTGGCCCCGCCGGGCACCACGCCGCTGCGCGTGCTGACCATCGCCGGATCCGACTCGGGGGGCGGCGCGGGCATCCAGGCCGACATGCGCACCATGGCGCTGCTGGGTGTGCATGCCTGCGTCGCCGTTTCCGCGGTAACCGTGCAGAACACGGTGGGCGTCAAGGGGTTTCACGAGGTCCCTCCCGACGTCGTCGCCGATCAGATCGAAGCGGTGGTCACCGACATCGGCGTCCAGGCCGCCAAGACCGGCATGCTGGCGTCGTCCCCCATCATCGCCGCGGTGGCCGACATGTGGCACCGGCTGGACTCGTCGGTGCCGCTCGTCGTCGATCCGGTGTGCGCGTCCATGCACGGCGACGCCCTGCTGGCGGCGTCCGCCCTCGATGCCCTTCGCGGACAACTGTTTCCGTTGGCCACCCTGGTCACGCCGAACCTCGACGAGGTTCGGCTGCTGGTGGGCATCGACGTCGTGGATGCGAAGTCGCAACGGGCGGCCGCCAAGGCGCTGCACGCGCTGGGACCGCGGTGGGTGTTGGTCAAGGGCGGTCACCTGCGATCGTCCGATCGCAGCTGCGACCTGCTTTACGACGGCGTGTCCTGCTACGCGTTCGATTCGGAACGCCTGCCGGGCGGCAACGACCACGGGGGCGGCGACACCCTGGCCACGGCCATCGCGTGCGCGCTGGCGCACGGCTTCACCGTGCCCGACGCGGTCGGGTTCGGGAAGCGATGGGTAACCGAATGCCTGCGCGCCTCCTATCCGCTGGGCCACGGGCACGGCCCCGTCTCACCCTTGTTCAGGCTGACGTGAACCTGGACGAGATCGCCGGCGTGGCGCACGAACCCGACGGACCACCCGCCGGGGTGGTAGTGCTGACCCATGGCGCCGGCGGCGACCGGGATTCGCCGCTGCTGCAGCAGGTTTGCGACGAATGGGCGCGCCGCGGCTGGCTCGCCGTCCGGTACAACCTGCCCTACCGGCGGCGCCGGCCGAAGGGTCCGCCGTCGGGTTCGGCGGCCGCCGACCGGGCCGGGATCGTCGAGGCGATCGCGCTGTGCCGGGGCCTCGTCGGCGGCCCGTTGATCGCCGGCGGGCATTCCTATGGCGGTCGGCAGACGTCCATGGTGGTGGCCGCCCGCGAAGCGCCGGTGGACATGCTCACCCTGTTCTCGTATCCGGTTCATCCCCCGGGCAAGCCGGAACGGACCCGCACCGAGCACCTGCCCGACATCAGGGTGCCGACGGTGTTCACGCACGGGACGTCGGATCCCTTCGGCACGCCCGACGAATTGCGCGCCGCCGCCGCGCTGGTCACCGGCACGACCGCCGTCGTCGAGATCGCAGACGCGCGCCACGATCTGCGGTCCAAGACGCTGAACGTGGCCGCGCTGGCGGTCGACGCCGCCCTAAAGCTGCTCGGACGCAATTAGACAGTTTGGGCTGAACAGTTTAGACTGATCTTGTGGACGGAATCGCCGAGTCAGCGGCTGCGGCGGCCCGCGACCTACGGGTGATGTTCAGCCGGCTGCGACGCCAGTTGAGGGACCTTGCCACCGATGGCGACCTGACCCCCTCACAGACGGCGGTGCTCAACCGGCTCTGGAAAGAGGGCGCCTCATCGGCGAGCGTCCTGGCATCAGCCGAACGGGTACGTCCACAGTCCATGGCCACGATAGTGGCCGCCCTCGGGCAGCGGGGGCTGATCGAGCGCAAGCCCGACCCTGAAGACGGCCGGCGGCAACTGATTTCGCTGACCGCGGCGGGCCGGCGACGGGCCGAGAGCAACCGACAGGTACGGGAGGAGTGGCTGGCACGCGCCATCCACGAGCGGTATTCCGAACGCGAGCGTCGCATCATCCTCGACGCGCTAACGCTGCTCGAGCGCTTGACCGAATAATGAAAGGGCAAGGGCTGCAATGGAAGTAGGATTGCACTTCATCGATTTTCTACCCGGCGACCCGGCGGCACTGGGCCCGACGCTGGCCGACGCGGCCAAGGCCGCCGAGCAGGGCGGGGCGACGCTGTTCACGCTCGCCGACCACTTCTTTCAGATGGAAGCGATGGGACGGGCGGAGGATCCGTTCCTCGAGGGCTATACGTCGCTGGGCTTCTTGGCCGGGCAGACGACCAAGATCGAGCTGAGCCTGCTGGTCACGGGTGTCACCTATCGCTACCCGGGCATGCTGGCCAAGGCGGTCACCACACTGGACGTCTTGTCGCAAGGCCGCTCGATGCTGGGGCTCGGCGCCGCCTGGTACGACCGCGAGCACGCCGCCCTCGGCTTCCCCTACCCACCGGTGAGTCAGCGCTTCGAGATGCTTGAAGAGACGCTGCAGATCTGCAGGCAGATGTGGAGCGCGGACAACGGGCCCTACCAGGGCAAGTATTACCAGTTGGCGGAGACGATCTGTGAGCCGCAACCGATTCGGCGCCCGCCCATTCTGATCGGCGGCGACGGCGAGAAGAAGACGCTGCGCCTGGTGGCGCAGTACGCCGACGTCTGGAACAGCACCACGAGCGACGTCGACGAACTCAAGCGCAAGGTCGAGGTGCTGAACCGCCATTGCGACGCGATCGGCCGCGACCCGAGCGAAATCCGCAAGACCGTGGGCTTTTTCGTGAATCCCTTCGACGACCTCGACGGCTACTTCAAAACCGTCGAGCGCTACGGCGAACTCGGCATAGAGATGGTCAATGCCGGTCCGTTCCCCGGCAACCCCGATCCGGTCGGATTCATCCGACGGCTCGGCGACGAAGTGATACCCAAGCTCGCCCAGATCGGTTGACAGCGCGGCCTTTCGGTCATCCCGGATAGCGGGAGTAGCACGCGTCCATATTGCCCGTCACCCCGCCGCGGAACGCCGCTATCCGGGTGAAACCGGCCGGCACGCTGGTGCCGTCCGCGTCACTGGCGACCAGGTGGTTGGTGAGCAACCCGGCCACCGCTTCGTCGAGATCGCCGGCCGTCAGCAGCAGCTGCTTCTGCGACGAGAGCTCGATGGGTTCGGCCATCTTGCGGTGCACCACGCCCGTCAAGCAGGCCGTACGCAGGGCAGTCCACGGACTCTGCATGGCCAGCCCGCGTTCGTGCTGCACGGCCAGCGCGTACCGCGACATCACGGCCGACAGCGCGGTGTCGTCGCCCTGCGGCAGGGTTTGTTCGTTCTCGTCGGCGACCTTGCCCATCGCCGCCAGCTTCGGCAGGTCGATCACGATCGTGTTGGTGGCCGGGCAGTAGGACGCAGGCGGGCTGGCCTTGGCGTCCGGGCAGTCGGCGGACTGGTAGGACAATGCCGGGGGATTCTTCGGGGAGAACACCTTTCCCAAGAGTTCCATCAGCGTCGACAGGGTGTCCTGGTCGATCGGGACCTCCCCGGTCTCCGGGTTCCCGGTGCTGCTGTCGACGCGCAGGGCGTTGGGCAGGTCGCCGCGGCGCTGGCCGATTTCCTTCTTGTCGATCGCCGCGCAGGCCGAGGCGCCGTCGATGAAACCCATTTGGAAGGCGCTGATCCGGTCCAGGGCCGACCCGTGTTCGTCGTCGTTCTCGGCCTCGCTGTCCATCACCGGGTCCCGGGTGGTGATGATCCCCGCCAGCACGTGGTCCAGCCCGTCGGCGGTGCTCAACGTGAACCGCGGCGACTTGCCGTCGGCCACCCAGAACAGGTAGACGCCCGCGAAGCAGTCGGCCTGCTGCTCGCGCACGATCGTGGGGTCTCGTCTGGTCACCAGCTTCGCCATGGTCTGCAAGGCGTGGCCGAATTCGTGGGCCAGCACGCCGTTGACGGACATGTCGCCGAAATACCGTTGCGCAACAGGCATGAACACCCCGCGGTCCCAGGCGATCAGGTTGCAGCGCGATGTGTAGAAGGCGTTGACGAGTTTATAGGTGTCGTTGTGGCAAACGATCGGGCTGGACGGTTGCTTGGAGTTGTACGACACCATCTTGCCAACCGGGACGAAGTCGCCTTTCAACGATTGGCTGTAGACCGACTTCCAATACTCCTCGATGTCGTTGACCGATAGCAACGCCAGCTTGTCGATCTCGCCGTTGTCGGTGTTGACGACCGTGCCCGTGGGGGCGGGTGCGTTCGAGCGGATCCCGCTGGGGCCGTTGGTCGCGGGCAGGCCACCCACCCGGAACGGGTCGTTGAGCATCGACAGCGCCCGCCCGTCGACGAAGGATGTGCACCCGCCCACCACGATTGCCGCCGCTGCGCAACTGGACGCCGCCCGCAGCAAGGCGGCCGCCCTACGCGGACGGCCGCCGGCCAGCTGGCGTGGATTGCGCGCAGGGCTATTCATACCAACCTCATCCCGACCGGCTACAGGGCAGCACCAAAGGGTCTCATTCTAGAGCGGTTGGCTAATCCTGACGGTCCGAATGGAAACCGGGGTTGAACGCCGGCCCCGGCGCCGGCGGCGCGAGGTTGCGGCCGGCTTGCCCGTTGCGGAACGACGAACGCCGGGCAGGTGTCATATTCGGAGCAGCGAACTCCAGAGCGCCTTCGAAGGGCGCCCCGGCGCGTGCGCTAGGGGCGCGGCGCCGTCGGCGTTTGCGTTGGCGTTTGCTGAGGCCCCATCGGACCGCCCGGCCCCATTCCGCCGGGTCCCATCATTCCCGGGCCCATCATGCCGCCGGGACCCATCATCGGGCAGGTACCGCCGCGCCCGCCGCCGTAGCCGTGGTGCCAGCCGTAGCGGTCACCCGAGGCCCAGCCCAAGAAGACGCCCGAGAAGAAGATCACCGCGACCACGAACACGACGCCGGCGACGATGACCACCCACGCGACCACTTGACCCAGCCGACTGTGCGCGCCGAATCGATGCCCGTCCCCGGGGTGGCCGGTCACGGTGGTCGGTTCGCCGCTGGATTCAGGATTTTGCGTCATGCCCCAAACGATGGCACGGGTATACCCACCGGGGGTAGGGACCATTGGCCCTAGAAAAGGGCGTCGTCCATCTGGTCGGCTTACCTGATGGCCGGATTCACTCGGCGGGCGGCGCTCGCCGCGCTCGGCGCGGGCAGCGTCCTGGGTCTGGCGCATCTGCGTCCGCGCGTCTTTGGTCCTCCCTCGGCCGCTATCCGCCTCACGGACGGGGGCGGTTTCATGGGCGCCGGTCACATGGACATGAGCCGCTACATGGAGATGTTCATGCGGCACAGCGAAATCGACCGGATCGTCGAGGACATCCCCGGCGGCGTGCGCACCACCACCGAATCGGCATCACCGGACCTGACCGCTCAACTGCAAGAGCATGTTTCGAGCATGTACGCCCACCTCGATCAGGGCACCGAAATCCGTTGTATGAGCCAGAGCCTGCCGACGCTTTTCCGTCGCGCCGGCGGCTACCGGCGCCAGCTCACGTTCACGCCTAGAGGCGTGATCGCCGAGGAGACCGCCGAGGATCCGGCCCTCACCGATGTCATCCGTGCACACGCGCGTGAGGTCACCGGTTTCGTGCGGGACGGGATGCCCGCCATGATGCAACAGTCGATGGGCTGCGGCCGAATGATGGGACCTCGCAGGCCTTGACGGCCAATGCCTTGAAGGCGTCGTGGCCAGGGGTGGAGTTGCTACGTCATTTGCGCGCCCACCAGCGAGGCGCTGATGTCGTAAAATCCCGGGCCGTCGGGGGCCTTTATCCTTCTGCACGAGACAAAGTTCGATTCGCCACGTTTTAGGTCGTAAACGTACCGGTCGTTGAATTCCTGACTACCCGATTTGCGTTGAACCGCCACGGTCGCGCGGACCGAAGCATCCTTCAAGTTGTTGATCACGTGCCAGGACGAAAAGCCGCCGCACGCGTTGTCCGGCCAACTCTCCACCGAAGCGAGGCCGTTCGGGGCGACGGTGTCCGCGGACACGACCCCCGGCCCACCGATGGCCGGAATGCAAACGGCGAGTAGCGCAAGACTATTAGCGACATATCTCACGGTCGTTCTCTCCACGATCAAAGAGGAATCGTACCGCCACAGCCGCCCGACAGTTGGTCAAATCGGGCGCATTCATCGGCCGGCCGCCACGAAATCGCCGCCGTGGTCGGTAGTGCCGAACGGACTAGAACGGCGCCGGTTCGTCGGCCAGGGGTGCGGGGCCGCATGCGGTGGGTTGGGTGGCTAGTCGCGTTCGGCGGTTGTGGTGGCGTTCGGCGGCGATGCGCTGGGCCCGGTTCTGGGCACGAGTCCTGTTCCGCAGCGGCATCATCGCGGTGCGCTCGCCGCAGCGCTCGGCGCCGGCGGCGGGGGCGGGCAGGTCGCCGGTGGGCGCGCCCAGGCTGGGGAACAGCAGCGCGCTGCCCGGGGTGGTGACGTAGGTGTGTCCGTCGGGCAGGCGCCAGATGAGGGTGCCGTCGGGCAACTGCTCGTCGCGCCAGCCCCAGAACGTTTTGAGCAAATGATGTTGGCGGCAAAGACATTTCAGGTTCGACGGATGAGTCGGGCCGCCATCGACGTACGGGATCGTATGGTCGATATCGCAGTCGACGGCCGGGCGATCACACCCCGGCGCCCGACACGTCAGATCCCGGCACCGCACGAAATCGGCCAACCGGGCCGACGGGATGTAGCGCGGTTCGGCGTGCGTTGGAACCCTCACCGGCACCAGCCTCGCCGAGCCGGCCAGCTCGGCGACCACCTCGGCGGAGATCAGCCGGTCAGCACCCACCTCCGTCGCCGGGGCCGACCCGTGGCCCTGGACGCTCGCCTGCTCGGCGACCACATGAATGACGACCGGCGTTGCCGCAGGACGCTTTCCCGCCGCGCAATCGGGCCGCCCACAACGGCAGCCCAGTCGATCCGCCCCGGCTGCCAGCGCCCCCAGAGCGTCGGCACGCCGCTGATCGCGGCCGCGCGGATCATGCTCACACACCGTCGCCGCCAGGGCATCCAACCGCTCGTCCAAGGCGTGGGCATCCGGACTGAACGCTGCCGCGGATCTCGGACATGCCGCCCTCGAGATCCTCGATGCAGACCTCACGCTCGGCCCGACACCGCTGGCGGCGCCGCACCGCGTCGACGTCGGCCTTGGCGACGATCTTGTCCACCTCGCCGGCCAACCGTCCCCTGGTCATCGACGGCCAACGCGCCGCGCGCACAGCCAACTCGCCATCCACGGCGGCCAGCACTTCAGCGTCGGTGATCAGATCGGTGCGGTAGACGATGGTCTGAAACAACCGGAAATCGATGTCACCGGCGCGGAACACGGCGGCCACCTGCGGCAGCCGCTCACGCATTGCCAGCGCGTACCGCATGAAGCTGCCCGCCATCGCCAAGCTGACCCGAAACGCCGCAGCTATCTCGGCTCCCACCGCCGCCCAGGTGTCCACCGCCCAATCGGCCTCCTCGCCACGCTGGGCGCGGCGCAGCTCGAACAGCTCCCCGACCGCGTCCAGCCGAGCCGCCACCATCTGGGCCCCTAGCCGCCACGACTCGCACATCCGATCCACCAACGCCCGCGAGCGCTCACACCGCGGGGGCTTCCAATACTCGTGCAGTCGCGTATCGAACATGTGTTCGAGTATAAGAAGTGCCACCGACAAGTGCGGCGATTACGGCATCCGGGTGCGATGGCGCTTGTCGTGCGACGGGACGCCGTTCACCCCGCCGGTGGACTGCGCGTAGCTGCCCACGGCGTAGGCGACGCCGGAACCCATGATGGCCAACGCGTCGCGGTTGATGTTGTCGACGGTTTCGTGGGGGCCCTGATAGTTGGGATCGAACGGGACGCCGGCCTGCCCGCCCCACAATCGGGCCTGCACCGTGGTTTTCGGCTGCGTGGCGCCGGCCGTCATGCCCCCGATCGGAACGCCCGCGACCATGAAGGGGTGGTAGTCGGCGAGCGTGCTCAGCGGCATGTCCGCGGGCCGCTTCCCGGCCAGGTTCAGATAGCCGGCCAGGGTGCGCTCGATGCCCGCCGACCCGTCGGGGATGTCCGCGTACGTCACCCCGGGCGCCGGCGGACCGGACTGATCGCCGTCGTCGGTGAAGAAGCCGGCGTTGGGCGAGCCCAGCCGGGTGAAGTTCAGGTACATCGCCAGATCGTTGAGCTGATCGCCGTCCAGGCCGAACACGTAATCCATGACGCCGTTGAGCCCGTCCTCGTCGGCGCCCCAGAACGCGAATCGCACCGCGTTGTTCACCGGCGCCAACGGGCCGAGCTGCAGCGCCGTTTCCAGCACCGCGGCCACCCCGGATCCGTCGTCGTTGATGCCAGGCCC
>NZ_LZKF01000198.1:0-13546 GCF_001672665.1 Mycobacterium sp. E2238
TGCCGCCCGGCGAGCAGGGCCGCATCGAGGTCCGCACCACGGGCGAGGACTGGGTGCGGACCACCGACCTCGGCCGGGTCGACGCCGACGGCTTCGTGTTCATCGACGGCCGCACCGACGACGTCATCATTCGCGGCGGTTTCAAGGTCAATCCGGCCGAGATCGTCGGTGTGCTCCGTGGCCATCCGGCGGTGCGCGATGCCGGCGTGACCGGCCTGCCCGATGAACGGCTCGGCCAAGTCCCGGTCGCGGCGGTGGAGTTAGCCGACGGCGCCCGCGCCGCGCCAGAAGAGTTGCTCGCCTATGTGCGTGAACGATTGAGCCGCTACTACGTCCCGGCCCGGTTGCTCGTCGTCGAGGAGCTGCCCCGCACGCCGTCGCTCAAGGTCAGCCAACCCGCGCTGCTCGAACTCTTCGAAGGGACAGGAAGTTGACGACCCGAGGTGTGGCCGCCATTGCCGGTGTCGCCGATGAGGTTTCGGCGAGCGGAGTGATCGATGTTCCGCTGCGGGAGCTCGAGGCGCGGGTGATCACCGCCGCCCTGGCCGATGCGGGGTTGTCGCTGCGCGACGTCGACGGGCTGTGCACCTGCACCGGCGGAACGCTCATGCATGCGGTGGAACTGGCCGAGTACCTGGGGATCGCACCGCGCTTCACCGACGCGACGCAGACCGGCGGCGCCAGCTACGGGTTGTACGTCGAGCACGCCGCCGCGGCGATCGCGGCCGGCGAGGCGGAGACGGTGGTGATCGTCTATGCCGCGACGCCGCGCGCCGCGCGCAAGCGTGGTGAAAAGGGCCTCGGAGTTTTCGCCACCCCCGAGCGGCTGGAATGGGAGACGCCGTTCGGGGTCATGCTCCCGATCAGTGCCTACGCCCTGGCGGCCAACCGGCACATGGCCGTGTACGGGACGACGCCCGAACAGCTGGCCCAGATCGCCGTCGACACGAGGCGGTGGGCGGCGCTGAACGAGCGGGCTCACCTGCGCGAGGCGATCAGCGTGCAGGACGTCCTGGATTCGGGCTTCCTCGCCGAGCCGCTGCACAAGCTGGAGTGCTGCCTGGTCACCGACGGTGCCGCCGCGGTGGTGGTCACCAGTGCCGAGCGCGCGCGCGGCCTGGCCAAGCCGCCCGCATTCGTCCTGGGGGCGGCGTCGTCGGCCTCGCACGCCATGATCTCCCAGATGCCCGACCTCACCGTCACGCCCGGGGCGGTGTCCGGGCCGGCCGCCTTCCGCGCCGCGGGACTGACCCCGGGCGAGATCGATGTCGTCGAGCTCTACGACTCGTTCACCATCACGGTGCTGCTGGCGCTCGAAGACCTTGGCTTCTGCGGCAAGGGCGAAGGGGGTCCGTTTGTCGCGGATGGCGCGTTGGGACCCGGGGGCACGCTACCCGGTCAGACCTCCGGCGGTGGTCTCGCCTACACCCACCCCGGGGCGTTTGGGGCCTTCCTGCTCGTCGAGGCCACCCGTCAGTTGCGCGGCGAATGCGGCGAACGCCAGGTACCGGACGTGAAAACGGCTGTCGCACACGGCACCGGCGGGGTGCTCTCGGCCACCTCGACGGTGATCCTGGGAACGGGGGCCACGCTGTGACCGATACGCTGCCGGTGCCGCAGCCCAGCCCGGTGTCCGCGCCCTTCTGGGACGCGACCCGGCGTCGCGAGCTGACGGCCCAACGATGCGAATCGTGCGCCCGGCTCGTCTGGTATCCACGGTTCATCTGCCCGCACTGCGGCGGGTCATCGCTGGTGTGGGAGAAGTTGAGCGGCAGCGGCGTCGTTTACGCGGTCAGCGTGAACCACCGCGCCGCGCTCCCCGCCCTCGCCGACAAGGTGCCGTACTCGGTGGTGCTCGTCGATCTGGACGAAGGGGTCCGCATGATGTCGAACGTGTTCGGTCCCCCTCCCGCGGTCGGTTACCGCGTCAGGCTGGCGTGGGTGCCGCTCGAGGACGGCCGCAACCTCGCTGTCTTCGAACCGAAGTGAGCCCTGACTCCGCGCTGCGGCGCACCCGCGAAGAGTTGGTGCTCCGGCACGTCGCGGCCGAGAATGCGCGTGACCTGGAGGCGGCGATGGCCACCTTCACCCATCCGCGCTACGAGATCGTCCCTACGGGAATGGTTTTCGATGGCGACGAGGCGGTCCGCGGAATGCTGCTGCAGCAGTGGACGGATCTCCCGATGCTGCAGTACTCCGCCGAGGCGCTCTACCACGGCGACAACGGGTTGATCGTGGAAACCCGAACCACGGCGCCCGGCACACCGATCGACATGCTGAGCGTCAACCTCTTTGGCTTCCGAGGACCCGACCTGGTTTTGGAGCGCTGCTACTTCGACCGGATGCTGCTGGCGACACAATTGGGTTCGATCGGGAACGTGCAGACGGGGGCCGCGACACTATCGAACGATTGAACAGATTTCGTCATATTGTAGACTCCTTGGCGTACCGCACATCCGTGAAGGAGTCGTGATGGCCACGCCGTTAGACGCCGAGATCTGGCCGCTTACCAACGACCACGCGCTGGAGTTGTATCGCCTGATGAGCAAGGTGCACCACAGCGACCAGCGCGTCCGAAAGGGCCTGTCTTCCGGGGAAATCGCGATGAGCTACTGGCCGGTGGACGGTCAGGAGGCGATGTCGGCCGGGGCCGCGCTCGCCCTGTCAAGCACCGACCAACTGGTCACCACCTATCGCGGACTCGGCGACGTGGTGGCCAAGGGCATCGACCTGCCTGGGTATTTCGCCGAGATCTTGGGCCGCGGGACCGGTCTGTCGAAGGGCAAGGCCGGCGCCATGGGCGTCTTCGACCCCGAGCATGGCATCGCGTGGACCACCGGCATCGTGGGTGCGGGCCCGCTGATCGCGAACGGGATCGCATTGGCGGAGGCCGTCAAGGGCATTGACCGGGTGGTGCTGGTCAGCTTCGGCGACGGGGCGACCAGCATCGGCTACGTCCACGAGGCCATGAACATGGCTGCGCTGTGGGCGCTTCCGGTGGTGTTCTTCTGCCAGAACAACGCGTGGGCCGAATGCACGCCGGTGGCCGGCTACACCCGCACGGCGCGGTTGTCCGACCGGGCCGCGGGTTACGCGATGCCCGGGATCACGGTCGACGGCACGGACCCGCACGCGGTGTACCGGGCCGTGGCCGAGGCGGTCGAGCGGGCACGGTCCGGGGGCGGGCCGTCGTTCGTCGAAGCCGTCGCCTACCGCCTGCAGGGGCACTACTTCGGCGACCAGATGCCCTACGCCGACCCCGACGAGCTGGCCGCCAAGCGCGCCGACCCGCCGTTCGCGCGGTATCGGCGGCGGCTCATCGACGAGGGCCTGGCCGGCGAGGCCGACCTCGACCGCATCGACTCGGACCTGGTTGCCGAGATCGACGCGGCCTTCACCGCCGCGCGCGACGCCGAGCCCCCCGCCGACGACGAACTGACCCGCGACGTGTTCGCCGCGCACGGCAGCGAGCTCGCGGCACCGGTGACCCAGCGTGCCGCGATTCCCGAGGGCGAAACGGAGACCCTCGGCCTGGTGCAGGCGATTCACCGCACGCTGGATCGCGCGATGGCGGCCGACGATTCGATCGTGCTGCTCGGCGAGGATATCGCCGACCCGTCGGGCGGCATGTTCAAGATCACCGCCGGGCTGTCCACCAAGTACGGCAGCCACCGGGTGCGCGACACCCCGATCGCGGAGTCCTCGATCATCGGCGCCGCGGTGGGTGCGGCCCTGGGTGGTCTGCGGCCGGTGGCGGAGCTGATGTTCATGGACTTCCTCGGCGTGGCCATGGACCAGATCGCCAATCACGCGGCCAAGATCCGCTACATGTCCGGCGGACGGCAGGGCGCCCCGGTTGTCATCCGCGCCATGGTGGGCACGGCGGCTGGCCCGCAGCACTCCCAGGCCTTCGAGGCCTGGGCGATGCACACACCCGGCATCAAGATCGTGTGGCCCAGCACCGCCGCCGACGCTGTCGGGCTGCTCAACGCCTGCCTGGCCGAGGACGATCCCTGCCTGTTCATCGAGTCGATGAAGCTCTATTACGGCGGCGGCAAGGGGCCCGTGCCGACGGACGACTACGTGATCCCGCTCGGCCAGGCCGACGTCAAACGCGCCGGCGCCGACGTCACGATCTGCACCTACGGCAGCTTGGTGCACGCCGCCCTGGCCGCCGCCGAACAGCTTGCCGCCGAAGGCGTTTCGGTGGAGGTGGTCGACCTGCGCTCGCTGGTGCCGTTGGATCTGGCCACCGTTTTCGACTCCGTCCGCAAAACCGGTCGCCTGGTCGTCGCTCACGAATCCGTCGGATTCTGCGGCCCGGGAGCCGAAATCGCCGCGGCCGTCGGGACGGAGCTCTTCGGCGAGCTGTCGGCCCCGATCCAGCGCGTGGGCGGAACGTACACGCCCGTCCCGCGGGCGGCGACACTGGAAGCTGCCTGCCGTCCGGACACGGCGCGGCTCGTCGAAGCGGTCAGGAGGATCGCGTGATCCCGGTGCGGATGCCGAAGCCGGGCGACGCGATCACGGAAGCGGAGGTGACGGAGCTCTACGTGGCGGACGGCGCGCATGTCTGTGAGGGCGATCCCCTTTACCAGATCGCCACCGACAAGGTCGAGATGGACATCGAAGCGCCGGCCAGTGGCATCGTCACGTGGAAGGTCAGCGCCGGGGCAAGCTATGACGTCGGCGAGCTGCTCGCCGTGATCGAGGCACAGTGAACGCCCTGCCGGATTCCGTCGACGTCGACCTCTGTGCGTCGGAGCTCGAGGCCAGGATCGACGGCGACACCCTGACCGTCACCATCAACCGTCCGGAGAAGAAGAACGCCGTCACCGCGGACGGCTACCACGGGATCAAACGGGCCGCGATGATCGTCGCCGACGAACCGGACCTGAACTTTCTGGTGATCACCGGGACAGGCGACGTGTTCTGTGCGGGCGGCGATATGAACGCGGTGCAGAATCCGGATCGCCGGTGGGACGCGTTCACCGAGTCCTATGACGGAACACCGTTCGAAACGCTGGGCAAGATACCGAAACTCGTCGTCTGCGCCGTCAACGGCATCGCCATGGGGGGCGGCTTGGTGATGACGTTGTTTGCCGATCTCGTCGTCGCATCCGATCGCGCCCGGTTCCGGGTGCCGGATCTCACCCGTGGCGTGTACGAGGCGTTCGTCGCCGCCCGACTACCGCACCGACTGGGCACGCTGAAGGCCAATCACCTGATCTACGGCAATGATTGGGTCGATGCGCAGGAGGCCGAGCGACTCGGGCTGGTCGGCAAAGTCGTTGCACACGACTCCCTGCGCGCGGAGGTCGAGGCATTGCTCGAGCGAGTTCGCAAGACGGGCCCCGCCGCCCGCGCGGCCGTTAAGAGGGAAATGGCACGTGCGCTGCCACCCGTCGACGTGACGGGCTACTGGTCGTCGATCGGAACCGCCGAACAGATCGAGGCCTTTACGGCGTTCCTGCAGAAGCGATCTCCGGATTGGGCGGTCAACCACGACCGAGACGCGTTCGTTCAGACCAGACGATCGGCGTGGCTGGCGCCGCGCGGAGATGAGTAACTGCCCATGACGGAGCTACCGCAGGGCACGTCGGAACTGACCGGGTGCGAGGAGATCCTGGTGGCCGCCGACGGTCCCGTCCGGATCGTGACGCTGAACAACCCTGGCGACGCCAACGCGGTCAACAACACGATGCACACGGCATTCACGAGACTGTGGGCCACCCTGGCCGAAGATCCCGACGCGCGGGCGGTGCTGATCACCGGAACGGGTGACTACTTTTCCGCCGGCGGAAACCTGGTGGAGTGGCTGGAAACCCACGTCAACAACCCGGTAACACGGCGCGCCGGGATGCGCGACGCCCGCCGCATCGTGCGGGACATGATCGACTTTCCGCTGCCCGTGGTCGCGGCCGTCAACGGGCCCGCGGTCGGCTTCGGGTGCAGCATCGCGGTGTTGTGTGACATCGTCCTGATGTCCGACCGCGCGTTCTTCGCCGACACTCACGTCGCGAGCGGCCTGGTCGCCGGTGACGGTGGGTCGGTGCTGTGGCCACTGTTGATGAGCCTGCTGAAGGCCAAGGAATACCTGATGCTCGGCGAACGCATCAAGGCCGACAAGGCCGTCGAGTTGGGCCTGGCCAACCGCGTCGTGCCGCACGCGGAGATCAAGCAGGAGGGGCTGTCGATCGCCCACCGCCTGGCCGCGTTACCACCGCGGGCGGTGCAGGACACCAAACGGACGCTGAACCTGCACGCCCAGCGCGCGATCACCGGCATCCTCGAATACGGGATCTCCGCGGAGACCGAGTGTTTCACCACGCCCGAACACCGGGCCGCCATCGACAAGTTCCTCGGCCGACAGTGACGGACAGCGATCCACTCATTCGCCGCGAGGACCGTGGCGGCATCGCCGTCCTCCTCCTGAATCGGCCACGCCGGCGCAACGCCCTCTGTTACGAAACCTGGACCGAATTATCCATCGCGCTCGGCGGAGTGGTTGCGTACGGCGACCGCGCGTTGGTATTAGCCGGCGCCGGAGACTTCTTCTGCGCCGGTGGGGATTTGAAGACGGGGCCGGCACGCGGCGACGGTCCATTGGGCCCTGCCGGCCGCGTCGAGCACGCCCAACGCGTAATGGAACAACTCAAAGCTGTGCCGGTACCGACGATCGCCGCAGTCGAGGGTGCGGCCGTCGGCCTCGGTTGGAGCTTGGCGCTGGCGTGCGACCTCGTCGTGTGCGCTTCCGACGCATTTTTTGCCGCCCCGTTCGTCGCGCGTGCGGTGGTGCCCGACGGCGGATTGGCCTGGCGCTTAACGCAGCAGCTGGGCCGCAACCGCGCCGCGTCGTTGCTGCTAAAGGGAACACGACTGCCGGCCGGCGAGGCGGAGCAGCTCGGGCTGGTGACCGAGATCGTCGAACCCGGATCCGCCGTCAGCCGCGCCATGTCCATCGCTGACGAACTCTCCCGAGCCGATGCGGGGGCGGTAGAGATGACGAAGCGACTGATCAATTCCGCCGAGGCCGCCCAGCTCGCCGCCTTCCATCCGCTTGAACTGGCGATGGCGACCGTGGCGCAACAACGTTCGGCGGCCGCCGAGGGGCGGGCCGGGTACGCCTGACGTCAGCGCGGCATCCCGAGGCCAACAGTCGAGATCAGATCGCGCTGGATCTCGCTGGTGCCGCCGCCGATCGTGTGGAGCAAGGACAGCAAGAGGCCTTCGGAGAAGTGCCCGTCGAGCACGGCGTCGGGATCGTCCGGCATGAGTTCGCCTCCCGGACCCAGGATCTGGGCCCCGAGTGCGCGCAGTTCGGCGGTCAGTTCGGAGTGATACAGCTTCGACAACGACGGAAGCGCGGGATCCAGGGCGCCGGCCGCCTGAAGGTGCGCTACGCGATACGACAGGGCGCGGCCCACCTCGACGCGTTCGACGGCGCGGGCCAACGCGATGCGGTTGGCCGGATCGGACAGGGGGTCGTGCGCCGAGCCCTTCTGTGCGTGGCACCAGTCGATAAGCTCATCGAGGTAGCGTTGCGCCTGGGCCGCCCTGGTGATGTTCGACCGTTCGGCGTCAAGTAGCGCCTTCCCGACCGTCCAGCCCTGCCCCTCGGCTCCGACGAGGTTGGCGGCGGGCACACGCACGCCATCGAAGAACTCCTCGGCGAAGGTCGGGTACCCGGTCATGGACCGGATGGGCCGGCGCGTGATTCCCGGGCTTTCCAGGTCGACGAGGAAGAACGAGATTCCGGCTTGGCGCTTGTCCGCGATGGGCGATGTGCGCGCCAGGACGAAGATCCAATCGGCGAGCACGCCGTTGCTGGTCCACGTCTTCTGTCCGTCGAGGACGTACTCGTCGCCGTCTCGCCGGGCCGTCATGCGCAGCGACGCCAGGTCCGAGCCGGCCTCAGGTTCCGAATAGCCTTGTGCCCACATGCGTTCCGAGCGGGCTATGGCCGGCAGGTGCTCGGCCTTCTGTTCGGGCGTGCCGTATTTGAACAGCACCGGCGCCAGCATGTTGACTCCGTTGGTGTTCACCAGCGGTGCGCCCGCATAAGCGAGTTCCTCGCGGATGACCACCTGTTCGACGATCCCGCGTCCGCCGCCCTCGTACTCGGCGGGCCAATGCGGCACGAACCATCCCTGCTCGTGCAGCGCCCTGCAGAACGCGACCGCGCGTTCGTGAACGTCGCGCGGGAGGTAGTCGGGATTCGCTGCGGTGCGGCGGAATTCGTCGGCGAGGTTGTCCGCCAGCCACTCGCGGATCGAAGCCCGCAGTGCCTCGGTGCTCTCGTCACCGCCGAATTGGATGATGGGCTTGCACGGCATGGCTAGATGCGCTCGGTCGGTTTGGAGCCCTTCTTCATCAGCTCCGCCATGAATTCCTGGAATTCCTTGCTGCCGGTCACCATCGCCTGCAGGTCGTTGGTTGCCTGCTGGTGGGTGCGGAACCCCATCGTCTCCCACGCGCGGATGACGCCGGATTTGACGGCCTGCAACGTGATGAGCGGCGCCTTGGCGATTTGGGTGGCCAGTTCCTCGACGGTGGCCTCGAGCTCATCGGCCGGGACCACCCGGTTCACGAGACCGAACTCGAGCGCTTCCGCCGCGCTCAATCGCTGCGCGGTGTACAGGTATTCGGCGGCCCGCTTGTAGTTCATGAAGACCCACGGCTCGAACATGGTCTCGGCGCCCGGCAGGCCGAACCCCGGCACCAGGGGCATCTGAAACCACGCGTCCTCGGAACAAACCGTGATCTCGGGGATCAGCGCCCAGGTGGTACCCCCGCCGATCGCATACCCATGCACCTGGGCGATCACCGGCTTGGGGAATTCCCACAACTTCAGCACCGGCCACAGGAACAGCTGCGCGGCCGAACGCCACACCTTGCCGGACGCTTGCAGTTCGGCCATGAACTCCGGGTACGCACCGGTGGGGATGTGACCGGAGCAGAACCCCTTGCCGTTGGCCTTGATGATGACGACCTTGATGTCATAGTCGTACTGCGCATCGTCAAGCGCCTCGTTGACGCTGTGGACCATTTCCGAGCTCTGGGCGTTGGCGGCGTCCGGGTTGTTGAGGATGATCCGCGCGATCGGGCCGTCCTTCTGGTAGATCACGTGCTCGAGTTCTCGCGTTTCCATCGTTTGTCCTCCTCAACACCGGGCAGACGATCACCACGCCGTCAGCATGGTGCAACTATACAGATAATGTATTAGTGTTCTTTGGCGAAGGGACGGTGCCGATGACGACGATCGAGTTACGTTGGGATCCGTTCGACCGCGCGTTGCACCAGAATCCGTATGGGGTCTGGAAACGGCTGCGCGACGAAGCGCCAACTTACTACAACGACCAGTACGGCTTCTACGCTTTGAGCCGGTTCGCCGACGTGATGGAAGCGTCGCTGGACACCGAGACGTTTTCCTCGTCGCACGGGATAACCCTCGACGCGATCGCCGACGAGCCGTGGCCGCCGCCCAGGGCGATGATCATGATGGATCCACCCGACCACACCGCAATGCGAAAGATGGTCAATCGCACGTTCTTCCGCACCCAGATTGCCCGGCTCGAGGACCGGGTCCGCTCGCTGTGCTGCGCCTACCTGGATGGGTTCGTCGGCGCCGAGGGCTTTGACTACGTGCGCGACTTCTCGATGAAGTTACCGGTGATGGTGATCAGCTCGCTGCTGGGCTTCCCCGAGGAAGACCACGACAACCTGCGCGAGTGGTCGGATGCCCAGCTACACCGCGACGAGGGCACGACTCAGCTGAACGAGGAGGGCCAGCAGGCCAACGCGAAGCTGCTGGGCTACTACGCCGATCAGATCCAGCGACGGCGGGCCGCGCCGGCCGACGACATCGTCGGCAACCTGATGAGCTCCGACCTGGTCCAGGCGGGCCGCGAGACCCGTCGCCTGGACGATGGCGAAGTGTTGATGTTCATCGCGATGATCAACGTCGCCGGCAACGAGACCGTTGCCCGCCTGCTGGGGTGGGCCGCGCTGACACTGGCGCGATACCCCGACCAGCGGGCCAAGTTGGTCGACCGCCCCGACCTGATCGGCAACGCCGTCGAGGAACTGCTGCGCTACGACGCCCCCTCGCCGGTACAGGGCCGCTACACGAAACGCGACGTCACTTACAACGGCACGCTCATCCCGGCGGGCTCGCGCGTTGCCCTGCTGACCGGGTCGGCGGGCCGCGACGAACGCCAATACGAGAACCCCGACGTCCTCGACGTCGAGCGCACGGGAATCCGGCACATCAGCTTCGGCCACGGATCACATTTCTGCCTGGGCGCGGCGCTGGCCCGCCTCGAGGCCCGGGTCGCCCTCGAAGAGACGTTGAAGCGCTTCCCGACCTGGGACGTTGACCCTGGTGCGGTGACGTACGTGCACACCAACTCCGTGCGCGGCCCCGCCAGCGTGCCGATGCGGCTGTGACTCCGGGCCTTTCAGTCCGCACGGAAGGCGCGGTGCTGTGGTTGGTCTTGGACCGCCCCGAGGCCGGCAATTCGGTGACGCGGGCGGTGCAGCAGGCCCTCATCGAAAACCTGCGGTCGGCCTCCGACGAGCCAGGTGTCAGGGCGGTGGTGCTCACCGGCCGCGGTGACAAGCATTTCTGCACGGGGCCGAATCTTCGGGATCCCGGAATGCAGCCCAAGAAAGACCGGGTCGCGGGCGACGCCGCGCGCATCCTGCGCACCGGGTCTCAGGCGGTGGTGTCGGCGTTGCTGGACTGCGAAAAACCGGTGCTATGCGCGCTCAACGGCACCGCCGCCGGGGTGGGCGCCAGCATGGTGCTGGCCTGCGACCTCATCGTGGCCTCCGAAAGTGCCCGCATCATTGAGCTTTTCGCGCGGCGCGGGCTCGCGCCCGACGGCGGTGCCGCCTATCTGTTGGCGCGCAAGGTCCCCTTCAACGTCGCAAAGCAGCTGCTGTTCTTCGGCGGCGAGCTGTCCGCGGCGGAGGCCGAGCGCATCGGCCTGGTCAACAAGGTCGTCGCCGCCGATGATCTCGAAGCCGAGGCGGCCGCCTGGGCCCAACGGCTCGCGAGCGGGCCGACCCGAGCGCTGGCGGCGGCCAAGGCGATGCTGAACCAGGCGTTCGACGTCGACCGCGATGCCGCGTTTCGCACTGAGGCGCTGTTGGTCGAGCAGGTCGCCGCGACCGACGACGTCGCCGAGGGCATGGCGGCCTTCACCGAGCGACGCGACCCGGACTTTCGTGGACGCTGAATGACGCTGCATCGGAACGCCGCATCGCTGGACGGCCGGGTCGCCGTCGTCACTGGCGGGGGCGGCGGGATCGGGAGGGCCATCGCCGCGGCCTTCACCGAATTCGGCGCGCGAGTGGCGATCTGGGAAAGGGACCAGCAGAGTGCGACGGCGGTGGCCGCGCGCATCGGCGGCCTCGCGTGCGTCGCCGACGTACGCGACGCCAAGCAGGTCGATGCGGCCCTGACCACCACCGTCGACGCTCTGGGGGTTCCGACCATCCTCGTCAACAATGCCGGCGGGGTCTTCTGGTCCGGCCTGCTGGACACCTCCCCCAACGGCTGGGATGCCCTGATCCGGATCAATTTGACGCAGGTGCTGCTCTGTACGCAGCGCGTAGCGCGGGCCCTGGTCGATGCGGGACAGGGCGGCAGCGTCATCAACATCAGCACCATCGAGGCGGTACGCGCCGCGCCCGGGTTTGCCGCCTACGCCGCGGCCAAAGCGGGCGTGGTCAACTTCACCAAGACCGCCGCGCTGGAACTCGCGCCGCACAACATCCGCGTCAACGGGCTCGCGCCCGACTTCACGCTCACCGAGAGCCTGCAGAAGATGGCGCCCAACGGGGTCGAAAACGCCAAACTCATGGTGCCGATGGGCCGCGCGGGCCACGTCGACGAAATGGCCGGCGCCGCAATCTTCCTCGCCAGTGACCTCAGCGCCTACGTGACCGGGCAGACGCTGCACGTCGACGGCGGGACATCGGCGGCCGGCGGCTGGTATCACCATCCGCAATCGGGGCAATACGTACTCGGCCCGTCGACCCCGGTGCCCTAGCCACGATGCACGACACCGAAATTCGGGACCTGTTGGCGAAGGAGGAAATTCGTCAACTGGCTTACCGTTACGCCGCCGCGATCGAAACGCGGGACGTCGCCGCGATGGCCGAATTGTTCGTCCCGCACGCCCGGTTCGGCGACCACGGAGAGGGCCCCGAGGCCCTGCGCCGGCTGATGTCGGCCAGCGTCGACGGGAGCGTATTCGCGGTCATCCTGGTCGCTAACCACCTCGTCGAGCTGGACACAGCGGACCGCGCCCGCGGGCAGGTCTGGGCCCAGTGTTTCGCCCAGACCCACGCCGAGGGGTTTGTCGAACAGCTCATCAAGTACGAAGACCGCTACGAGCGGAACTGCGGGCGTTGGCTGTTCCTGCACAGAAGGCATCACCTGTTCTACGGCATGAGCCGCCGGCCGTCGCCCCTGACACAAGAAGCCGCAGTCTGGCCACGAAACCAGACCGGCGTCGGTGACCTGCCGTTGAGCGACCCGGTCTTCACGGCTTGGTGGCAGAGCAAGGCCGACGGGGAGACGCGGCCGTGAGCTCCGGCCGTTGCCTAGCCGAGGGACTCTCCTTCCCCGAAGGCCCGGTCGTCTACGACGACGGTTCCGTCGTGGTCTCGGAGATGGCGGCCGGCAGAATCACCCGCGTCCGCCCGGACGGCGTCACCGAGACGGTCGCCGAGACCGGTGGTGGCCCCAACGGGGTGGCCCGGCTTTCGGACGGTCGGCTGGTGGTCTGCCAGAACGGCGGCTCCACCTTCGGACTCGGGCCGTGGCCGTACGACTTCGTCGGCTGCGCAAGGCTTTTCCGGCCGGTGGGACCGCCCGACCACCCCGTCGTTCCCGCGCTGCAGCTGGTCGAAGCCGACGGTCGGGTCAGCACCCTGTGCACCGAATTCGTCACGCGCTCCGGCGGAACGGTGCCGCTGATGCGGCCCAGCGACATCTGCGTCGACGGCGATGGCGGCTTCTACGTCACCGACGGTGGAGCCACGCGAGGCCGCAACCGCGGCATGACGGGACTGCTGTACGGCACCGTCGACGGCGGGCTTCGTGAGATCGTCTACCCACTCGAGATGCCCAACGGCGTGGCCCTGTCCCCCGACGGGGCATTGCTCTACGTGGCCGAGACGCGCACGCGCCGGGTCTGGGAGTTCACCCTCGACGGGCCGGGAGTGGTGTCGCGGGCGCGCGGTCTGGCAACGGTGCCCAGCGGGGGTCCGCTGAATGTCGGAGGGGCCGACGGGCTCTGTGTGGACGCGGACGGCGGCATCCTCGTCGCGACCCTGGGTAGCGGCGGTGTCACCGTCTTCGCCCCGACCGGCGAGCTGTTGGGCGCCATTCCCGCCGAAGATCCGATGACCACCAACGTCGCGCTGAGCCCCGATGGCGACACGTTGTTCATGACGCTCGCCTCGTCGGGGCGATTGGTCATGGTGGAGAACTGGCGGGAACGCGTGGGCGCTGCCCCGGCGTCGCCGTGAA
>NZ_LZKF01000199.1:0-6732 GCF_001672665.1 Mycobacterium sp. E2238
GAATCGCAAATCTTTTTCCGCGGTTATACCCGCGGCCACACCGCTGATGCGTCGACGCCGTCGGGGGCGTCGCCCACGTTCTCTACCAGGCGCGATAGCCGGCGACGGCCGCTGATCCGCAGCGCCGGCCGGCCGCCGCGGGTGCCGATCAATGTGGGCGCGATTCCGACCCGCATCAAAGCCGACGCCAGCGGGGAATGGGTATCGGGCGCGTGGGGATCCAGGCCCAAGAGGTAATGGTCGCCCTCGGGATGACCGGCCGCCAGCGTCCAGGCCCGCAATTCCCGCGGCCCGGGCAGCCACCGTGGCGGCACCGTTTTGACCGCGCCGCGGGTCCATTCCGCGGCCAAATTCACCAGAGCCGCGGTGACCGCCGTCCGCACCAGCGGGGTGTCCTCGTCGGTGCGCCCGATCTCAGGCTCCAGCCCCGCCTCGCGGATCATCTCGGCCAGCGCGGCGGCCCGCCAGGCCTGATCTACCACCACCGAGAGCCGCGCGCCCTGCGCCCCCGGACCGCCGACCATCACGATCTGACCGGAAGCCGCCAGCACCCCGGAGAGATCGGCTACCGCGGGCGGCACCGACTCCGCTGTGAAGAAGGAAAGCTGGCTCACGCCACCGACAGTAGGCCAGGTCGACCATCCGCGTCTTGAGGCAACCGGCGCGGCGGCGGGTCGGGACTGGACGGAATACGAAAACCCCCCGGCCGGCCCGCTGGGCGGGACTGCACGGGGGGTCCGTGGAGAATCGGCTCGTCTTAGACGGAGCGGACTCCGGTGGCCTGGGGGCCCTTAGGGCTGTGGCCGATTTCGAACTCGACCTTCTGGTTTTCTTCGAGGGTGCGGAAGCCCGAACCCTGGATCTCCGTGTAGTGGACAAACACGTCTGCGGAACCGTCTTCGGGGGCGATGAACCCGAAGCCCTTCTCCGCGTTGAACCACTTCACAGTTCCCTGTGGCATCTCTCGATCTTTCCTTTTCTTCTGGGTGCGGGGCATCGCTTTTCGATGCCCCGGGCCTGGTACGACCGCCATACCTCGCTCAGTCGCCGGAACTTCACCCGACCGATTAACCTCGCAGGAACCGCGGCCGCAACGTCGATCCTGCGAAAGTTTGACACGAACACAGAAGCTGCGACCGCAAATAGTCAACCATGTTCATCGCTTCGGCGACAGACTTGCGTCTTGGACGGAGTCCCAGCCGGTCCTGGGAGGGTGCGAATGGCGAGTTTCGGCAGCGACCTGCTCGCCGCCGCGCTCGCCGGCACCGACGCCGACGAGCACCCGCTGCGGCACGTCGCCGAGCTGCCGCCGCGGAGCGGCCGCCCACACAGCTGGCCGGCGTGGGCCGAGCCGGACGTGGTGCGCGCGTTCACCGACCTCGGGGTCAGTTCGCCCTGGTCACACCAGTCGGCGGCCGCGGAACTGGCGCACGCCGGCCGTCACGTGGTGGTGAGCACCGGGACCGCGTCGGGCAAGTCATTGGCGTATCAGCTTCCCGTCCTCAACGCGCTGGCCACCGATCCGCGCGCCCGGGTGCTGTATTTGTCCCCGACGAAGGCGCTGGGCCACGACCAGTTGCGGGCCGCGCACGCGCTGACGGCCGCGGTTCCGCGGCTGCACGACGTGGCGCCGACCGCCTACGACGGCGACAGCCCCCCGGAGGTCCGCCGGTTCGCGCGGGAACGATCCCGCTGGCTGTTCTCCAATCCCGACATGATCCATTTGTCGATCCTGCGCAACCATGCCCGGTGGGCGGTGCTGCTGCGCGGTCTTCGCTTCGTGATCGTTGACGAATGCCATTACTACCGTGGCGTTTTCGGCTCCAACGTGGCGATGGTGCTGCGCCGGTTACTGCGGCTGTGTGCGCGGTACTCGTCGGCCCCCACGGTGATCTTCGCCAGCGCGACCACCGACGCACCGGGCGCGACGGCCGCCGAGCTCATCGGGCATCCGGTCGAGGAGGTCACCGAGGACGGTTCGCCCCAGGGCGCCCGGACGGTCGCGTTGTGGGAACCGGCGCTGCGGGCCGACCTGCTGGGCGAGAACGGCGCGCCGGTGCGCCGCTCGGCCGGTGCGGAGGCGGCGCGCGTGATGGCCGACCTGATCGCCGAGGGGGCACAGACACTGACGTTCGTGCGGTCGCGCCGCGCGGCGGAGCTGACCGCGCTGGGCACCCAGGCGCGGTTGGACGAGATCGCCCCCGAGCTGGCCGGCAAGGTGGCGTCGTATCGGGCCGGCTATCTCGCCGAGGACCGCACCGCGCTGGAGCGGGCCCTCGCGGAGGGCCGGCTGCGCGGCCTGGCCACCACGAACGCGCTGGAGTTGGGTGTCGACATCGCCGGGCTGGACGCGGTGGTCCTCGCCGGGTTCCCCGGCACGGTCGCCTCTTTCTGGCAACAGGCCGGCCGGTCGGGCCGGCGCGGGCAGGGCGCGCTGGTGGTGCTGATCGCCCGCGACGACCCGCTGGACACATATCTAGTGCACAACCCGGCCGCGCTGCTGGGCAAGCCGGTCGAGCGGGTGGTGATCGACCCCGCCAACCCCTACATTCTGGGACCCCAACTGCTCTGCGCCGCAACCGAAATGCCGCTCGACGAGGCCGAGGTGCGCGACTTGGGCGCCACGGACGTGGCCGGGGGCCTGGTCGACGACGGGCTGCTGCGGCTCCGCAACGGCAAGTATTTTCCCGCGGCGGGCCTAGAACCGCATGGGGCCGTGGACATCCGGGGTTCGTCGGGCGGCCAGATCGTCATCGTCGAGGCGGACACCGGGCGGCTGCTGGGCAGCACCGGCGTCGGTCAGGCCCCGGCGTCGGTCCACCCGGGCGCCGTCTACCTCCATCAAGGGGAGAGTTACGTTGTCGACTCGCTGGACCTCGAAGACGCGATCGCCTTCGTGCACGCCGAGGACCCCGGTTACGCGACGTTTGCGCGGGAAATCACCGACATCACGGTCACCGGTACCGGCGAACGCGCACAGTTCGGGCCCGTCACCCTGGGCCTGGTGCCCGTCACTGTCACCCATCAAGTGGTGGGGTATCTGCGTCGCCGGCTTTCCGGAGAGGTGATCGACTTCATCGAGTTGGACATGCCCGAACACACATTGGCGACCACCGCGGTGATGTACACCATTACCGAAGAGGCCTTGCTGCGCAAGGGAATTGACGCGCCGCGGATCCCGGGATCACTGCACGCCGCCGAGCACGCGGCGATCGGCCTGCTGCCGCTGGTGGCCAGCTGCGATCGGGGCGATATCGGCGGCTTGTCCACCGCGGTGGGACCGGACCCGGCCGGTCTGCCCAGTGTCTTCGTGTACGACGGCTATCCGGGCGGCGCCGGTTTCGCCGAGCGCGGTTTCCGCCAGGCGCGTACCTGGCTGGGTGCGACCGCCGCCGCCATCGAGGCATGTGAGTGCCCCCGGGGTTGTCCGTCCTGCGTGCAGTCCCCGAAATGCGGCAACGGCAACGACCCGCTCGACAAGGAGGGTGCGGTGCGGGTGTTGCACCTGGTCCTCTCGGAGCTACCGTAAGCTGAGCAATCCGGCGGATGACGACCGACCCCTCGACGGTCGACCCCACGGGTGCCGTCCGACGGGCCAACGAACGCTCATCGATGAGCGGCTGGCAGCCCCGACCTCGCGGGCGCAGCAGCAAACTAACAAGGCCACAACGACATTGGCAAATTCACCGGATCGCCGGCGAGGCGATGCCTGAGGCTCACCGACTGCCCCGACATGGCCGGTAGGCCCGAGGTCCCAAAGATGCGGCCCGTCGCCGTAAAATCGGCCGCATGGGCCACGACTGGTTGCTCGTGGAGACGCTGGGGGGTGAACCCACCGTGGTGGCGCAGGGCCGCCAACTGAAAAACCTCGTCCCGATCACCACGTTCATGCGCCGCAGTCCCTATCTCTCGGCGGTCCGGACGGCGATCGCCGAGTCGGTACAGACCGGTCAGAGCCTGACCAGCATCACTCCCAAGCGCGACCGCGTCATTCGCACCGAACCGGTGGTGATGTCCGATGGCTATATCCACGGGGTGCACGTGTGGACCGGCCCCGCCGACGTCGAACCGCCCGAGCGGCCGACCCCCGGGCCGCTGAAGTGGGACCTGACGATGGGTGTCGCCACCGACACCCGGGAGTCGTTGGCCAACAGCGGAAAGAATCCCGAAGTCGAGGTCACCTTCGGCAGGGCCTTCGCGGAGGACCTTCCCTCGCGCGAGCTCAACCCCAACGAAACCAAGGTGCTGGCCATGGCCGTGAAGGCTGAGCCCAACCAAACGATCTGCAGCACTTGGGATCTCACCGATTGGCAGGGCAACCCCATGCGGATCGGATTCGTCGCGCGCACCGGCCTGGAGGCCGGCCCCGACGGCCGGGACCATCTGGTGGCGCGGGCGATCAACTGGCGTGCCGAACTCAAGGGCCCGGCGGTGTCGACAGACGATCTGGCGCAACGGATCCTGAGCGGGCTCGCTCAGGCAGGCGTCCACCGCGCGCTGATCGATTTGAAGAACTGGGCCCTGCTGAAATGGCTGGACGAGCCCTGCACGTTCTACGACTGGCGCGGCAGTGAGACCGGCCAGCCGAAGGTTCACCCCGACGATCAGCACCTGGTCTCCTCGATGACCGAGGAATTCGCCCAGGGCGCGACGAGCCGGGTGCTGCGAATGCCCGGCCATGACAACGGTTGGGTGCCGGTGCACGTCACGGTCAACAGGGTGGAACTCGAACCGGATACCTACGCCGGGCTGGTCTCGCTGCGGTTGCCCTCGGACGAGGAACTCACCGCCGCCGGATTGGCGGGCGGCCCCGACCCGACGGCCTAACCCACGACCGGCAGCAAGCGGTCGGCGGCGACCGACAGCCGCTGGCCGCCGAGCTGCGGCCACGCCTGCACCGCGCAGAACGGCGCGCACTGATCCTGCGACGACCGCGTGCCGACGTGCACGCAGCACTGCACCAGCCGCTCTTCGATCATCGTCGACATGTCCATGAACGGTTTGACCGTGACCCGAACGACACGCTCACCCAGCATCCGCCTCAGTTGGCGTCGCCGCCCCGGCAGCGCGGCCGACGCCACGGTCAGCAACGTCGCCATGCCCAGGTCGCAGTTCTCGCAGATCATGCGCCAGACGTCGGACATCGAAGGATGCGACAACGAAGACTGCTCCGACAGCAAGCCCATCAGGGATTCCCGCACGGCCAGCCGCAATTCCCGGGGAATGTCGGAGTCGGCGATCCGGTTGGCGATCAGCCCCAGCTTGTCCTTGAGGTTGTCGTGGCCCATCAACGCGACCAGCGAGCGCCAATTCCCGTTGTCTTCCCGAAGCATGTACCCGACCGAGCAGCAATGCGGGTGCGAGCACGGCAGCGCGGTCAGATCCCGCCAGGTGATCAGGCCGCTGGTCTGCGGCCCCAACCGCTTCAGCACGCCGGTGTGGGTGAGGCGCCTGGCCGGGTCGATGAGACCCGAACGCCCGGAAGCGAATTGCGGCTGGATGGAGACCCCTCCGACGTAGGGCGTGTCCAGCGCCAGCTTGACGATGTCGCCGATCTCTGTGTCGTTGACACCGAGTGACGCCGTCATCACGAGCGTGGTGAAGATTTCGCGTTCGGAAAGCCGACGCAGCGCCGACTCCTTGAGGCGCGACAGGTCGCCGCCACGGTGATGGCGGTGGGCGGCCGGCGAGAGCCCGTCGTACTGCAGGTACACCTCGGCGCGTTCGCGGTGCTCGGTGAGCAGGTCGAGCAGACGGCCGTCGTGAGCTATCCGGATACCGTTGGTGTTCAGCAGGATTCGCGTTATCGGTCGCGAGCCGAGCTCGGCGAGCAGCTCGGGCAGCTGCGGGTGCAGGGTGGGCTCGCCACCGCTGAGCATGACCACATCCAGGCGGCCGTTCTCCCGCGCGAGCCGCTGGTCGACGTTGGCCAGCACGTCGCCGACCGCGACGACATTGCGGAGGTCCGGCGAGGAGTCGGCGAAACACGTTGGGCAGCGCAGGTTGCAGGTCGCGGCGATGTCCTCCAGCAGGATGCAGGTGTGCTGAGTCTGCATCTGCGGCAGGCCGCGCAGATAGGCCGACGGGATCGGGTCGAAGTTGCCCGGCTCATCGGGGACGTGCGCCTTGGTGGGCGCGGTCCACTCCTCGAGATAGGCAAGGATTTCGGGATCTTCGTCGTACAGCGTTCGAACGAGCCCGTGTCTCGGGCAGCCCCGTTCGAGCCAGACCTGTCCGTCGCCGCGCACGGCCAGCCAGCCGCTGAGCCGTGCCACGTCGCCCAGCGGACGATCGGGTTCCTCGGCGTGACACTGCGGGCAAAACGCGTTGACGTAGCGCAGGATTCGATCGCCCCGCAGCTCCATGCCGCTCATCGGGTCAGGTGATACAGCATCGGGTTCAATCCGGTACAGATGCCGACGGTGAAGATGGAGGTCAGTGCCCAGCCGATCATCAATCCCATGCCGATTCCCCTCGCCCAGGCGCCCTTCTTCACGAACAACAACGCTCCCCCGCCGGCGAAGGCGATCAGCGCGAGCATGACGGCTCCGGCGGCGAAGGCGATCTTCGGCGCGACGGCATTGGCGAGGCCGAACAGCACCAGCGGGCCGACGACGACGTTGATTCCGGCATACAGCGCCATCCCGGCGATGGCCGCGCCGAAGATTTCGCCGCCGCTCGGCTTGCTCGGCGGCGGTTGCCAGCCCGGGTAGGGCCGGTTCATGTCATAGG
>NZ_LZKF01000200.1:0-789 GCF_001672665.1 Mycobacterium sp. E2238
GACGTCGGGAGCCGTCAGCCGGTCGGCGAGGATGCGGGCGCCGGACAGGGTGCGCTGCTGCCGGTCGGCGAACTCGGGGGTGCCGGCGATCTTGAGGGCGACGGCCTTGCCCGCGATGACGTGCATCAGCGGCCCGCCCTGCTGGCCGGGGAACACCGCGGAGTTGACGGACTTGGCGTACTCCTGCTTGCCCAGAATCAGGCCGGAACGCGGGCCGCCGAGCGTCTTGTGCACGGTGGTGGACACCACGTCCGCGTGCGGCACCGGCGACGGGTGCAGTCCCACGGCGACCAGGCCCGCGAAGTGCGCCATGTCCACCCACAGCTTGGCGTCGACCTCGTCGGCGATCGAGCGGAACGCCGCGAAGTCCAGAATCCGCGGGTAGGCCGACCAGCCGGCGATGATGACCTTGGGACGGAACTCGAGGGCCTTGGCCCGCACCGCGTCCATGTCCACCAGGTGCGTCTTGGGATCCACACCGTAGAAGCCGGTTTCGTAGAGCCTGCCGGAGAAGTTGAGCTTCATCCCGTGCGTCAGGTGCCCGCCGTTGGCGAGGTCGAGGCCAAGCAGCCGCTCGCCCGGCGTCATGAGCGCCTGCAGCACGGCGGCGTTGGCCTGCGCACCCGAATGCGGCTGCACATTGGCGAAGTCGGCGCCGAAGAGCGCCTTCGCCCGGTCGCGGGCGATGTTCTCCACGACGTCGACGTACTCGCAGCCGCCGTAGTAGCGCCGGCCGGGCAAACCCTCGGCGTACTTGTTCGTCAGCACGCTGCCCTGGGCCTGCAGCAC
>NZ_LZKF01000201.1:0-27046 GCF_001672665.1 Mycobacterium sp. E2238
AAGTCAAGCGCGTTGCGCGACGGCGGGGTGTCCACCACCACCAGGTCCCAACGATCCTCGGCCAGTAGCTGGCCCAGCTTCTCCATCGCCATGTATTCCTGCGTGCCGGCCAGCGAGCTGGCGACCGTCTGATAGAACTGGTTGTCCAGAATCGCTTGCGCCCGGCCGTTTCCGGAGTACTGGACCACCATTTCGTCGAACGTGCGGCGCATGTCGAGCATCATCGCGTGCAACTCGCCGCGAACCTCAGGCGCCAGGGGCACCCGCTGCGGGGTGTTGCCGAGGTCGTTCACCCCCAGTGCCTGGGCCAGCCGCTTGGCCGGATCGATCGTCAAAACGCATACGTTGCGGCCGTATTCGGCCGCGCGCAACGCCATCGCGGCCGCGGTGGTGGTCTTGCCCACCCCGCCGGCGCCGCAGCACACCACCACCCGGTTGGTCGTGTCGGCCAAGATCGAGGCCATATCAAGCCTATTCGGCGTGGTACTCATCGAACCCCCTGCTGTGCAAGCGATTCCGAAAGCTCATAGAGGCTTCCGAGGTCGACGCCATCGGAGATCGCCGGCAATTCCAGCCGGGGCACCTGCAGCGCGTCCAGTTGCTGGGCGATCTCGGCCCGCGCGGCGATCACCGTCGCATGCTCGATGGTCTCGGTCAGCAGTCCGGCGAACTCGGTGTCGTTCAGCTTGATCCCCGCCATTTCCAGTCCGGCCCGCACCGAGTCCGCGTCGACGTGCCCCTCCGCGGCCTTGGCCAGGTCGGCGGGCTGCAGATACGACGCGATGTTGCGATTCACGATCACGCTGCCGATCGGCAGCTCCATCTCGGCGAGCTCCTCGATGGCTTCCAGGGTTTCCTGCACCGGCAACGCCTCCAGCAGGGTGACCAGGTGGATGGCCGTCTGCTCGGAGTGCAGCAGCTTCACCACGCCTTCACTCTGCGAGTGCACCGGTCCGCCCTTGGCCAGATCCGACACGGCCTTGGTGACGTCCAGGAAGCGGGCGATCCGCCCCGTCGGGGGTGCGTCGACGACTACCGCGTCGTAGACGGGCAGCCGGTTCTTGTCGACCCGCACCACCGATTCCTTGATCTTTCCGGTGAGCAGCACGTCGCGCAGGCCCGGCGCGATCGTCGTGGCGAACTCGATGGCCCCAATGCGCCGCATCGCCCGCCCGGCGATGCCGAGGTTGTAGAACATGTCCAGGTATTCCAGGAACGCGGCCTCGATGTCGATGGCCAGCGCGTTGACCTGACCGCCGCGTTCGGCGGTCGCGATCTTGACCTCCTGGTAGGGCAGCGGCGGGACGTCGAAGAGTTGCGCAATGCCTTGGCGCCCTTCGACTTCCACGAGAAGGACCTTGCGTCCGCCGGCTGCCAGGGTCAGTGCCAGTGCGGCCGCTATCGTCGACTTGCCCGTACCGCCTTTGCCGGTGACGAAATGCAGGCGGGCCTTGGAGAGCCGCGCCGGCCAGCCGACGGCGCTACCGCCGCTCGATGTGTTTGCCACCTTCGCATGCTAGCCCGACCGGCGTCCGGCCCCCGGGCAGGCCGGAGCCGTTCACATCCGACCGATAAGCTCGCGCCATGAGCCAACCGACCGCATGGGAATACGTCACCGTCCCGCTGCTCACCCACGCCACCAAACAGATTCTCGACCAGTGGGGCGCCGACGGCTGGGAGTTGGTGTCCGTACTGCCCGGGCCAACCGGTGAGCAACACGTCGCGTATTTGAAGCGTCCCAAGTAGATGACTGCCTCCACCCGGCTCGCGGAACTCGGGGTCGCGCTTCCCGAGGTGGTGGCGCCGCTGGCCGCCTATGTGCCCGCGGTGCGGACCGGCAACCTGGTGTACACCGCGGGCCAGCTGCCGCTGCAGGCGGGACAGCTCGCCGGAACCGGCAAGGTGGGTGCGCAGGTCAGCCCGGAAGAAGGCAAGGCGATGGCGCGGATCTGCGCGCTCAACGCCCTCGCGGCCGTCGATTCGCTGGTCGGCATCGACGCGGTGACCCGGGTGGTCAAGGTCGTCGGCTTCGTCGCCTCCGCGCCGGGGTTCAACGGCCAGCCCAGCGTCGTCAACGGCGCTTCGGAACTGCTCGCCGAGGTGTTCGGCGAGGAGGGCGCACACGCGCGGTCGGCCGTCGGCGTTTCCGAGCTGCCCCTGGATGCGCCGGTCGAAGTGGAGCTGATCGTGGAGGTCGGCTCGCGACCGTGACCGACGCGCCCGAGCCGCCGAGCCATCCCGCATACGGCACGCTGCGGGCGGTGACCGAGACTGCCTCGGTTCTGTTGGCCGACAACCCCGGGTTGCTGACGCTCGAGGGCACCAACACCTGGGTGTTGCGCGGCAAGGGCAGCGACGAATTGGTCGTGGTGGATCCCGGGCCCGACGACGACGAGCACATCGCCCGGGTCGCCGAGTTGGGCCGTATCACGCTGGTGCTCATCAGTCACCGGCACGGCGATCACACCGACGGCATCGACAAGCTGGTCGAGCGGACCGGCGCGACGGTGCGGTCGGCGGGCAGCGGGTTCCTGCGCGGCCTCGGCGGTCACCTCACCGATGGCGAGGTCATCGACGCGGCCGGCCTCAAGATCAGAGTGATGGCCACGCCGGGCCACACCGCCGACTCGTTCTCGTTCGTGCTGGAGGACGCCGTCCTTACCGCCGACAGCGTGCTGGGCCGCGGCACCGCCGTCATTGACTCCGAAGACGGCAGCCTGGCCGACTACCTGGAATCGTTGCGGCGCTTACGTGGTCTGGGGCGGCGTACGGTGCTGCCCGGCCACGGGCCCGACCTGCCCGACCTGGAGGCCGTCGCGTCCGGCTACCTGGTGCACCGGCACGAACGGCTGGAACAGGTGCGCGCGGCGTTGCGGCACATCGGCGACGACGCCACCGCGCGCCAAGTCGTCGAACACGTCTATGTGGACGTCGACGAGAAACTCTGGGACGCGGCCGAATGGTCCGTTCAGGCGCAGCTGGACTATTTGCGGCGCTGAACTCGCGCCGAAATCCACGCTAGCGCGGAAAAGTTCGAGTGAACGCCTCGATAACGTCGATCCGACGCAATTCGCGCGCTCCGCGCGCGCTTACCTCGCTCGGCGGGCGAGCCTTTCCGAGTCCGAAATCAGCACACTCTTGCCTTCCAGACGGATCCAGCCGCGGTGGGCGAAATCGGCCAGCGCCTTGTTCACCGTCTCCCGGGACGCCCCCACCAGCTGGGCGATCTCCTCCTGGGTCAGGTCGTGGGTGACACGCATGGCGCCACCCTCCTGGGTGCCGAACCGCTGGGCGAGCTGCAGCAGCTGCTTGGCCACCCGGCCCGGCACGTCGGTGAAGATGAGGTCGGCCAGATTGTTGTTGGTGCGGCGCAGCCGCCGGGCGAGCACCCGCAGCAGCTGCTCGGCGATCTCGGGACGGTCGGCGATCCACGCCCGCAGCGCATCGCGGTCCATCGACACGGCCCGCACCTCGGTGATCGTGGTCGCGCTGGAAGTCCTTGGGCCGGGGTCGAAAATAGACAACTCGCCGAACATGTCCGACGGGCCCATGATCGTCAGCAGGTTCTCCCGGCCATCGGGCGAGCGACGGCCGATCTTGACCTTCCCCGAGACGATGATGTACAGCCGATCACCCGGCTCGCCTTCGGCGAAGACCGTGTGCCCACGGGGAAAGTCGACGGGTTGCAGCTGCTTGGTCAGCGCGGCGACCGCGCCGGGCTCAACCCCTTGGAAGATTCCTGCCCTTGCCAGGATCTCGTCCACGTTGCCTCTTCAGCTTTCCAATGATTTGTGTACGGGCAGGTTAATCCCTTGCTCGCGTGATGAGTCTAGCGGTAGGACATTTTGTCCAACGTGCAACGCTACACACGATTGACGTGTCGAGTGGCCTTAAACTGCGGATTGATGTGCGAATGCGCCTGTATTCGCGTCGGCAATGTCAGCTCGGCATGGTCAATGAAGCTGGCGGCGAACGACGGCGCCGCATGCCGCGGCCCGGCCGTCAGCCCGGCCAACGCCGCCTCGGCAACTTCCCGGGCCTCGCGCCGGTGCAGAAATTCCAGCGCCTCCGGCATGCCCTCACGGGCCAGGGTGCGCACGTCGACAATCTCGGCGTGCTCGAAAAGCTCGGTGACAGCGAGCATGGTGACGTCCTCACGGGCGAGCCCCCGTTCGAGCCGCCCCAAGCCGAGCGCCGCCAACATCAGCAACGCCGGAACGCAGGCCACCAGCAACCACGACACAAGGAGAGTAAACAGGCACTTCAATCAACACGAGGTCTCGGCGAGATCACGAAATCAGTACTCTGTCGTAGGTGACAGCGGCAAAGTCGTCCGGACGCTCGAAGTCCACGTCGGTCCCATCGGGCGGTGTCGACGCGCGGCGCTGGTCTGAGGAGACGCGGGTCGGCTTGGTGCGGCGGGCCCGCAGGATGAATCGGGCGCTGGCGCAGGCGTTTCCGGACGCGCACTGCGAGCTGGACTTCACCACGCCGCTCGAGCTGACCGTCGCCACGATCCTTTCGGCGCAGAGCACGGACAAGCGGGTGAACCTGACGACGCCGGCCTTGTTCAAGCGGTACCCCACGGCGCTGGACTACGCGCAGGCGGAGCGTGACGAACTGGAAAACCTGATCCGTCCGACGGGGTTCTTCCGCAACAAGGCGACCTCACTCATCGGCCTCGGGCAGGCGCTGGTCGAACGGTTCGACGGCGAGGTGCCTGCCACGATGGAGGAACTGGTCACGCTGCCCGGAGTCGGCCGCAAGACCGCCAACGTCATCCTGGGCAACGCCTTTGGCGTCCCCGGTATCACGGTCGACACCCATTTCGCGCGGCTGCTGCACAGGTGGCGCTGGACCAGCGACAAGGACCCGGTGAAGATCGAGCGCGCGGCCGGTGAACTGATCGAACGCAGCGAGTGGACCATGTTGAGCCACCGCGTGATCTTCCACGGCCGCCGGGTGTGCCACGCGCGCAAGCCGGCCTGCGGTGTGTGCGTGGTGGCCAAGGACTGCCCCTCCTTCGGCCTCGGGCCCACCGAACCGCTGCTGGCCGCGCCCCTGGTGCGGGGGCCGGAAACCGAGCACTTGCTGGCCCTGGCCGGCCTGTAGGCGCCCACCACCTTGACGCGGACCACGCGCTGGACCATCGCGATCCTCGCGGTGGTGGCGGCGCTGGCGGCGGCCCTGGTCGACCTGCTGCGCGACGAGTCGGGGCCGGCCCCGAAGCCCGGCACGGCCGTCAGCCCGCCCGACCGCGAACACCGCGACGCCGACACGCCTGCCGCGCTGGCGGGTCCGCGGCAGCGGGCCGATCTGGCGCCCTGTCCGGCCGCCGTCGACGGCCCCGGCCCCCCTGCGCTGCGCGGTGTCACGGCCGAGTGCGCCGCCGACGGTTCGGCCATCGACGTCGCCCGCGCGCTGGCGGGGCGGCGGGTGGTCCTCAACTTATGGGCGTATTGGTGCGCGCCGTGTGCGGCCGAACTGCCCGCGATGGCCGAGTATCAACGGCGAGCCGGGTCCGACGTGATGGTGGTGACGGTGCATCAGGACGAGAACGAGACGGCCGCGTTGCTGCGGCTGGCCGAACTGGGCGTTCGGCTGCCGACCCTGCAGGACGGTCGCCGGCGGGTCGCGGCGGCCCTGGGTGTGGTAAACGTGATGCCCGCGACGGTGGTTCTGCGCCCGGACGGTAGCGTTGCCCAGATGCTGCCGCGGGCCTTCGACAGCGCCGACGAGATCGCCGCCGCGGTCGGAAATGACAAGGGATAAGCCGAAAATTGGACCGACTGGAGCGCCCCGTGAATGTCGGGGGTACGCCCCCGCCCGCGGGAGGTGGTCACCCCACCCGTGCGCGCGGGACGCTTGAGCTGAGCCCCGACGCCTCCCCGTCGTGGCTGCGCCCCCTGGTCGACAACGTCGAGCGGATGCCGGACGCGTACCGGCGCCGGCTGCCGGCCGACGTGCTGGCGATGATCACCGGCAAGGCGGTGTCGGCGTTGCGCGGCAGCGGGCGCGAAGCCGCTGTCTTGGTGCTGTTCTCGGGCCCGGAGTCCGCGCCGGCCGACGGCGGCGTCCCCGACGACGCCGACCTCCTGGTCACCGTGCGGGCCTCGACCTTGCGCCACCACGCCGGCCAGGCGGCGTTTCCCGGCGGCGCCTCCGATCCCACCGATGACGGTCCGGTGGCCACCGCCTTGCGTGAAGCCCAGGAGGAAACCGGGATCGACGTGTCGCGGTTGCATCCCCTGGTCACGATGGAGCGCACGTTCATTGCGCCGTCGCGGTTCCACGTCGTCCCGGTGCTGGCCTACTCGCCGGATCCCGGTCCGGTGGCCGTCGTCAACGAGGCCGAAACAGCGATCGTGGCGCGAGTTCCGTTGCGCGCCTTCATCAACCCGGCCAACCGGCTGATGGTCTACCGGGGCGACCTCGGCCGCCGGTGGGCCGGACCGGCGTTTCTGCTGAACGAGATGCTGGTCTGGGGATTCACTGGCCAGGTGATCTGTGCGATGCTCGACGTCGCCGGCTGGGCCCAGCCCTGGGACACCACCGACGTCCGCGAATTGGACGCGGCGATGGCGCTGGTCGGCGAGCAGGGCGGTCCCCCCCGATGAACATGAACTCGATGACCCCGTCTCAGTGGCTTGACGTGGCCGTGCTGTCGGTCGCCTTCATCGCGGCCGTATCGGGCTGGCGTTCCGGCGCGGTGGGGTCGCTGTTCTCGTTCGTGGGTGTGTTGCTGGGCGCGATCGCGGGCGTGCTGCTGGCGCCCCACCTCGTCAGCCACATCGCCGCGCCCCGCGCGAAGTTGTTCGCCGCCCTCTTTTTGATCCTGGCGCTGGTCGTCGTCGGCGAGGTCGCGGGCGTGGTGTTGGGGAGGGCGGTTCGCGGCGCGATCCGCAGCCGCACCATCCGGACGGTCGACTCGTTCATCGGGGTGGGCGTGCAGCTCGTGGTGGTGTTGACCGCGGCGTGGTTGTTGGCGACGCCGCTCACCCAGTCCAAGGACCAGCCCGAGCTGGCCGCCGCGGTGCGCGGCTCGCGAGTGCTGGCCCAGGTCAACGAGGTTGCCCCGCCGTGGCTGAAGACGGTGCCCAAGCGGTTGTCGGCCCTGCTGAACACCTCCGGCCTGCCCGCGGTGCTGGAGCCGTTCAGCCGGACTCCGGTGATTCCGGTCGCCTCGCCCGACCCCGCGTTGGCCAACAATCCGGTGGTGCAGGCCACCGCGCCCAGCGTCGTCAAGGTGCGCAGCCTGGCGCCGAGCTGCCAGAAAGTGTTGGAGGGCAGCGGTTTTGTGATCGCGCCCGACCGGGTGATGACCAATGCGCACGTGGTGGCCGGTTCCAACAGCGTGCAGATCTACGCGAGCGGCAGTCCCCTGGACGCCACCGTGGTGTCTTACGATCCGTCGGTCGACATCGCCATCCTCGCCGTCCCCAACCTGCCGCCGAAGCCGTTGGCCTTCGCTTCGGGCGAGGCGAAAACGGGCACAAGCGTTGTGGTGCTGGGATATCCGGGGGGTGGTAACTTCACCGCGACCCCGGCGCGCATCCGCGAGGTCATCAAACTCAGCGGCCCCGACATCTACCGCGACCCCGCGCCGGTCACCCGCGACGTCTACACCATCAGAGCCAATGTGGAACAAGGCAATTCGGGGGGGCCGTTGATCGACCTGAACGGCCAGGTGCTCGGCGTGGTGTTCGGCGCGGCGGTCGACGATCCCGACACCGGCTTCGTTTTGACGGCCGACGAGGTGAATGGTCAGCTCGCCAAGATCGGCGACACCCAGCAGGTGACCACGGGGGCCTGCGTCAGCTGACCACGTAGTCGATGAATTTCATCAAGTGTCGGTTGATTTCCTCGGGCACCTCTTCGTGGCTGAAATGCCCTGCGCCATCGATGGATACGTAACGTCCCTGCGGGGCGTAACGCTGCGTCCGGTTGACCGGGTCGGCCAGGACGTAGGGATCGGAGTCGCCGCGCAGGTGTAGCAGCGGCACGCTGAGCTGCCGGCACATCGATTTCATGAAGCGGCGGCCTTCGTCGCGCAGCTGACTACGCACCGCCCAGCGCTGGTATTCCAGTGCACAGTGCGCCGCCGACGGAATCTGGATGGCCATCCGCAGGTAACCGATGGACTCCGAAAAGTCCTCGGAGGCAAGCCACTTGGGACAGCTGCGGCTGCGGACGAGGCGTTCGATCTCCGCGGCGTTGTCGCGGGTCAGCAGCCGCTCCGGCCAAATCGGCACCTGATAGCGCAGCAACGTCGGCAACAGTGCATACCCCTGGTCGCGCCGGGTCAGCGTCGACCGGCGCAGCGCCGCCGGGTGCGGCGAGCTGATCAGCGCGATGGCCGAAACCAATCGCGCGTGTAGCAGCGCGGTGGCCCAGCACGCCAGGCCGCCGTCGGCGTGGCCGACCAGCGTCGCCGACGAATGTCCCAGCGCCCGAATGAGGCCGGCGGTGTCGCCGGCCAGCGTCCAGCCGTCGTAGCCGCGGGGCGGCTTGTCGCTGCCGCCGTAACCGCGCAGGTCGACCGCGACCACCCGCGCCCCGGTCAGTCCCCGCAATTGATGACGCCACGACCACCAAAACGAACCGAAACCGTGCAGCAGCATCACCAGCGGCCGGGCAGTGGGTGGTGCGGTCGTGTCCGCGCCGGTGGGTAGGGCCTCGACGACGTGGAACCGGATGCCGTTGGCGTGCACGTCCAAATGGCGCCACGGCCCGTCGATGCGGGTTACCGACGGATCCGGCGGGGCCATTTACCAGCCCGATGGATCGGTTTCGGGCTTTTCGTGCCTGCCGCGCTCGGCGAGCTGCTTGGGGGCGCCCTGCGCCTTGTCGTGGCCCGGGGTGAGCGCGGTGCGTGTCTCCTTGACCGATTCGATCGTCTCCCGCGGTCCCCGGATCCGGCGCACCTTGAGGAAGCCCAGCAGGGCCAGCAGCGCCCCGACCACTACCTGGACCCCGAACACGATCAGGAACGCCACCCAGCGCCACAGCCAGGTGTCGAGCAGTTCGGCGACGAAGAAGAAGAAAAAGAACGTGGAGTAGAACAGCACCACCAGCGCGGCGATGAAGAAGACGCTGCCGGTCAATCCCTTTTTGACGTCCCGGGTGATCTCCGCGCGGGCCAGTTCGACCTCGGCGCGCACCAGCGTGGAGACCTGCGTGGTCGCGTCCTTGATCAGGTCACCGATCGACGGCTCGGCCGGCCGGGCGTGCGGATCGGTCAGGGGGATCGTGGTCAGGGTGCTGGGCACACCGTTCTTGCCATCGGGTTTGCTCACAGACGGTCCCCTCTTTCGTCACTGCCCGGCGCTGTCGTCGCGGTTCATGTTGCCATGCGGCGCCATGCCAGACGAGGCCAGCCGAAGGCGGCGGGCGGCCCGGCGCCTGTCGGAGGTTGACCGGCGGCGTCGCGAGGGCGTTCAACCAGATGCCCAGGCGGACGGTTTCCAAACTTCTACGGTGTCAGCGGGCCGGAGTTCCGGCGGCCGCGCTGGGCACGGTCAACGGGCCACCGGCCGACTAGACTGATCAGGCCGGTCCGGATTCCGGCCTGTCGATGGGAGTTTCTGTGCAGACGGCGCACCGGTACTTCGTGGCGGCCATGGCGGCAGTGCTCCTGGCCCTGTTGGGCTGCCCCGCTCGCGCCGCGGCCGCCGATGTCAGGATCCCGATGGGCGGCGGCGCCGGCATCGTCATCAACGGGGACACCATGTGCACCCTGACGACCATCGGGGGCGATGCCGCCGGTGAGTTGATCGGTTTCACCTCCGCGCACTGCGGCGGTCCGGGCGCGCAGGTCGCCGCCGAGGGCGCCGAGAACGCCGGCGTCCTGGGCACCATGGTGGCCGGCAACGACAACCTCGACTACGCCGTCATCAAGTTCGATCCCGCCAAGGTGACGCCGACCGCCAACTACAACGGCTTCGCGATCAATGGCCTCGGCCCGGACCCGGCCTTCGGTGAGATCGCCTGCAAGCAGGGCCGGACCACCGGAAACTCGTGCGGCGTCACCTGGGGGCCCGGTCAGGACCCGGGCACCATCGTCATGCAGGTCTGCGGCCAGCCGGGGGACTCCGGGGCGCCGGTGACCGTGAACAACCTGCTGGTCGGCATGATCCACGGGGCGTTCAGTGACAACCTGCCGACCTGCGTCATCAAGTACATTCCGCTGCACACGCCTGCGGTGGTCCAGTCGTTCAACGCGGTCCTGGCCGACATCAACGCCAAGCACCGGCCCGGTGCCGGGTTCACGCCGCTACCGGCCTGAGCCGGCCTGAGGTGGCTACTTCGCGGCTTGGATCGCGTCGAAGACGCTGGCGTCGAGCAGCGTCGACGTGTCACCCAGCTCGCGGTTTTCGGCGATGTCGCGCAGGAGCCTGCGCATGATCTTGCCGCTGCGGGTCTTGGGCAGCTCCGGCACCACGTGAATCTCACGTGGCTTGGCGATGGGCGAGATCTCCCGGGCCACCTCGGCGCGCAGCTCGTCGACGACCCCGTCGTGCACCTCGTACTCGGCGCACAAGACGACGAACGCGCAGACGGCTTGGCCCGTGGTCTCGTCGGTCTTGGCGACCACCGCGGCCTCGGCCACCCCGTAGTGGCCGACCAGCGCCGACTCCAGTTCGGCACTCGAGAGCCGATGCCCGGAAACGTTCATCACGTCGTCGATGCGGCCCACCACCCAGATGGCGCCGTCGCGGTCGTAATAGGCGCTGTCGCCCGCGAAGTACCAGCCCTGCTCGGCGAACCTGGACCAGTAGGTCTCGACGTATCGCTCGGGGTCACCCCAGATGCCGCGGAGCATGGACGGCCAGGGTTGATCCAGGACCAGGTAGCCGGTGACGTGTTCGCCCTTGTGGATGCCCGGCACCAGCTCGTCGCCGTGGTCGTCGACGATCTTGGCCGAGATGCCCGGCAGCGGCCGCATCGCCGAGCCCGGTTTGGCCGCGGCCACCCCGGGCAGCGGGGAGATCATCGCCGCGCCCGTTTCGGTCTGCCACCAGGTGTCCACGATCGGAAGGCGCTCGGCGCCGATCACCTTGCGGTACCAGCGCCACGCCTCGGGGTTGATCGGCTCGCCCACCGTGCCCAGTAGCCGCAGACTGGACAGGTCATGGGCGTCGGGGATCTCGCGACCCCACTTCATGAAGGTCCGGATGAGGGTGGGTGCGGTGTAATAGATTGTCACACCGTACTTTTCGATGATCTCGAAATGGCGGTGCTGGGTGGGTGAGTCGGGTGTGCCCTCGTAGAGGACCTCGGTGGCGCCATTGGAAAGCGGGCCGTAGACGCCGTAGGTGTGCCCGGTGACCCAGCCGATGTCGGCGGTGCACCAGAACACGTCGGTCTCGGGCTTGAGATCGAAGACGTAGTAGTGCGTGTAGGAGCTCTGGGCCAGGTAGCCGCCGCTGGTGTGCACGATGCCCTTCGGCTTTCCGGTGGTGCCGGAGGTGTACAGCAGGAACAGCGGCTGCTCGGCATCGAAGGGCTCCGGCGTGTGATCGGGCGACGCGGCGTCGACGACGTCGTGCCACCACAGGTCACGATCGTCGTTCCACGACACGTCAATCCCGGTGCGCCGCACCACCAGAACGCGCTCGACGGGACTGTCGCCGTCCTCGCCCGACGCAACCGCCTCGTCGGCCGCGTCCTTCAGCGGTGCCGGCTTGCCGCGGCGGAACTGCCCGTCGCTGGTGATCAGCAATTTGGCCTGCGCATCGGCGATCCGGGCCCGCAGCGCCTTCGCGGTGAAGCCGGCGAACACCACGCTGTGCATGACCCCGAGCCGGGCGCAGGCCAGCATCGCGATCACCGCCTCCGGAATCAACGGCATGTAGATCGCGACGCGATCACCGGCGACCAGGCCCAGGCCGGTCAGCGCGTTGGCCGCCTTGCACACCTCTGCCTGCAGGTCGGCGTAGGACAGGCTGCGGCTGTCGCCGGGCTCGCCCTCCCAGTGGATGGCGACGCGGTCGCCGTGGCCGGCCTCCACGTGGCGGTCCACGCAGTTGTAGGCGACGTTGAGCTTGCCGTCGGCGAACCACTTGGCGAAGGGCGCCTGCGACCAGTCGAGCACCTCGGTGAACGGCGTCGACCAGGAGAGCCGGTTGGCCTGCTTGGCCCAGAAGGCCAGCCGGTCCTCGTCGGCCTCGCGGTACAGTTCCTCGCCCGCGTTGGCCTGTTCGGCGAACGCCGGTGGCGGGGGATACGACGACGGGCCTACGGCGTCTGTGGCGGTCACTGGCTTCCTCCTAGTGTCGAGGCTCGTCAATCGTCAGAGAGCCTAGCCCCACAAGGTGAAAAGCGAAGGTGCAAATGACGGTCAAAGCCGGGCCCTGTAGCGGATAATCACCGGTGTGCCCGGTCACGGGCGGCGCAACCGCCGACTAGCCCCCAGCTTCACCGCGGCCGCAACGGGTTACGCGGCCACCGCCATGCTGGGGTCGTCGGCGTGGGCGATGCCGACCGACACCGCCGACGCGCCCACCCCATGCTGGTCGGATCAGATCGCCGTCGCCGCTTCGCCGACGCAGGCCGCGGTCGGCCACCGCGCGGCGACACTGGTGTTCAGCCTCGCCGGTGGTGCGGAGCCCTGCACGCTGACCGGGTATCCCGGGGTCGACTCGGGTGGGGGCGGGCCGCTCATCCATGCCCAGCCCACACCGCGCGGCTACATGGGAGGCCTGCCGGGCGGCGCCGAGGTGCCGCCCACCGTCATCCTGTCGCTGTCCACCCAGGCGCAGGCCGTCGTCGAGGGCATCGCCGTCGACGCCAACGGCGAGCCCTGCCCCACCTATACCGACCTGCTGGTCAATCCGCCGGACACCACCGTGGTGCTGACCGTGCCGGTCACCATCGACGCTTGCGCGTTGCAGGTGCACCCGGTGACGCCCGTTTGAGCGACGTCACGACTCGGCTTGCACCAAGCAGTAGACCCGCGGCGGCGTGGGGTACGCGTTGGCCTTTGTCCCCGGCGGACACTGCGTTTCGTCGGCGCTGCCGTCGATGCGCTTGTCGACCCTTAGTTTTGCGTAGCGCGCTTCACCGCAATCGGCCGGTGTCAACGTCGTCGTCTCACGCTGGCCCGTCCTCAGGTAGCAGAGCCCTTGTTTGAGGTTGGGGACAAAACACAGCGTGTGGGATTCGTTGGTGAGGCGCGAGTAGACAGAGTCGCCGCGCTTGTTGTCGGGGCACGTCGCCGTCGGCCCGCCTATGGCGGCGAGCTCATAGGTCGCCACGGGATCACCGCAGTCGGTCGGTTGGTTGAGCGAACCCATTTGGACCTCGAATTCGGTGAAGCACTGACCGATTTCGGGCATCGCGGCTCTGGCCGATGGGGTTGGCTGGGCGGTCGTGGGCGAGCCACGATCGTCGCGCGACACGGCGCGCGCAACGTGGACGAGGACGTTCAGCCCGCCCAACGTCAGCAGCACGATACCGATGGTGATCAGCGCGGTGGCCGACTTGCTCGCCGGCCGCGGTGGCTGTACCGCGGGCGGGTAACCGGGATAGGGCGGTGGAGCGGGATACGGGCCCGGATACCCGATGGCCGGTGGCGGCGGCGGATACGGGTAGCCGGGGTGGTGCGGCGGCGGGGACTGTCGACGCCTGCGCGAGCGCTCTAGAAGGCCAATGATCAGACAGACCAAGCCGACTGCGGGAAGGCCGAACGCGAAGATCAATCGGCCGGCTAGCTCAGCCGATTCGTCCGAGGCCAGATACGCGACGGTCACGACGGGATTCTAGGTTGACGAACCCGGCGCGGGCACTTCACCGACCGCCCGCGGCAGGCCCTAGGGTCGGGTGTCATGCGTCGCATGCGGGTCCTTTCCGCCGGGATGGCGGCCGCCGTGCTGCTGGCGGCCGCGTCCCTGACGGGGTGCGGCGGCGGGGCGCTGACCCCTGAGTCGGTGGTGGTGAACGGCGGTGAACCGCCGAACCCGCTGATTCCGACCGGCACGAACGACAGCCTCGGCGGGCGGATCCTGGATCGGCTGTTCGCCGGTTTGGTGTCCTACGACGCCGCAGGCAAGCCGTCGCCGGAGGTGGCGCAGTCGGTCGAGACGACCGACAACATCAACTACCGGATCATCCTCAAGCCCGGCTGGAAGTTCACCGACGGCTCACCGGTGACGGCCCATTCGTTCGTCGACGCGTGGAACTACGGGGCGCTAAGTACCAATGCCCAACTGCAACAGAGCTTTTTCAGCCCGATCGTCGGGTACGACGACGTCGCCGGACTGACGGCAGGCGGAAAGCCCGCCCGGACCACCATGTCCGGGCTGCAAGTGGTCAACGATCTCGAGTTCGACGTGCGGCTCAAGGCGCCGACCGTCGACTTCACGCTACGGCTGGGACACAATGCGTTCTACCCGTTACCGGCCAAGGCTTTTCGGGACATGGCCGCGTTCGGCCGCAACCCGGTCGGCAACGGCCCGTACGAGTTGGCGAACGGTCCCGACGGGCCGGCCTGGGAACACAACGTCAAGATCGACTTGAAACCCAACCCCGACTACCACGGCAATCGCAAACCCCACAACAAAGGCCTCAGGTTCGAGTTCTACGCCAACCTGGACACCGCCTACGCCGACCTGCTGTCCGGCAATCTCGATGTGTTGGACACGATTCCGTCCAGCGCGCTGACGATCTACCAGCGTGACCTCGGTGGCAACGCCGCAAGCGGGCCCGTCGCGGTCAGCCAATCGCTCGACACGCCATTGCGGTTGCCGCACTTCGGCGGCGAAGAAGGCCGACTGCGCCGCCTGGCGCTGTCGGCGGCCATCAACCGGCCGCAGATCTGCCAGCAGATCTTCAACGGCACCCGCAGCCCGGCCCGCGATTTCACCGCCAGCTCATTGCCCGGCTTCGATCGGAACATCCCGGGCAATACCGCATTGGACTTCAATCCCGAACGGGCACGCCAACTTTGGGCGCAAGCCAACGCGATCTCGGCCTGGAGCGGGCGGTACTCCATCGCATACAACGCCGACAGCGGCCATCAAGAGTGGGTGGACGCGGTCGCCAACAGCATCAAGAACGTGCTGGGCATCGACGCCGTCGGCGCGCCGCATCCCACCTTCGCGGGTTTCCGCACCCAGATCACCAACCGCACCATCGATACCGCGTTCCGCGCGGGCTGGATCGGTGACTACCCTTCGATGATCGAATTCCTGGCCCCGCTGTACGCCACCGGAGCGGGATCCAACGACGTCGGATACTCCAACCGGGAATTCGACGCCGGCCTGGCCGCCGCCGAGGCCGCACCAAACCTGCAGCAAGCAGATGTACTGGTCAACGAGGCTCAACGAATCCTGTTGCACGACATGCCCGCCGTGCCGCTGTGGTACTACATCGCGGTGGTCGGATGGTCGCCACAGGTCGGTAGCGTCAAGCTCACCTGGAACGGTCTGCCCGACTACGAGAACATCGTTAAGGCTTGACCGATGGGTTGGTACATCGCGCGCCGCATCGCCATCATGGTGCCCGTCTTCCTCGGCGCCACGCTGCTGATCTACGGCATGGTCTTCCTGTTGCCCGGTGACCCGGTGGCCGCGATCGCCGGGGACCGCCCGCTCACCCCCGAGGTCGCCGCGCAATTGCGGGCCCGCTACCACCTCGATGATCCGTTCCTCGTGCAGTACCTGCGCTACCTCGGCGGCGTGCTGCACGGCGACTTGGGCCGGTCCTACTCCGGGCTGCCGGTGAGTGACGTTCTCGCACATGCCTTTCCAGTGACGGTGCGGCTGGCGCTGATAGCCCTGGCCGTCGAGGCGGTGCTGGGCATCGGGTTCGGCGTGATCGCCGGACTGCGCACGGGGGGAGTCTTCGATTCCACCGTCCTGATCGCCGGACTCGTCATCATCGCGATCCCCATCTTCGTCCTGGGGTTCCTGGCCCAGTTCGTTTTCGGGGTGAGGTTGGGGATCGCGCCGGTCACCGTGGGGGAGCGGTCGACGTTTGGGCGTCTGCTGCTACCGGGCATCGTGCTGGGCTCGGTGTCGTTCGCCTACGTGGTGCGGCTGACCCGATCCGCGGTGGCCGCGAACGCGCACGCCGACTATGTCCGCACGGCCACCGCCAAGGGGTTGTCCCGGCCCCGCGTGGTGACGGTGCACATTCTGCGGAATTCGCTGATCCCGGTGGTCACGTTCCTGGGTGCCGACCTGGGCGCGCTGATGGGTGGAGCCATTGTGACGGAAGGCATCTTCAACATCCACGGCGTCGGCGGTGTGCTGTATCAGGCCGTCACCCGACAGGAGGCGCCGACCGTGGTGTCGATAGTGACGGTGCTGGTGCTGATTTACCTGATCACCAATCTGGCCGTGGACCTGCTGTACGCCGTCCTGGATCCCAGGATCCGGTATGGCTGAGCGATCGGGCTTTTGGCGCGACACGTGGCGCGGGCTGCGCGGCCGCCCGAAGTTCGTCGTCGCCGGCCTGCTGATCCTGCTCATCATTGCGGTCGCGATGTTTCCGGCCTTGTTCACCGGCGCCGACCCCACCTACGCCGACCCCGGGCAGAGCCTCCTCCCGCCTTCGCGCGCGCACTGGTTCGGCACCGACCTGCAGGGCCACGACGTCTACGCCCGCACCGTCTACGGCGCGCGGGCGTCGGTCACCGTCGGCTTGGGCGCCGCCCTGGTCGTGTTCGTCGTCGGCGGGGCGCTCGGCGCCCTGGCCGGATTCTACGGCGGCTGGATCGACGCGGTGGTATCCCGCATCAGCGACGTGTTCTTCGGACTGCCGCTGCTGCTGGCCGCCATCGTGCTCATGCAGGTCATGCACCACCGCACGGTATGGACCGTGATCGCCATCCTCGCCTTGTTCGGCTGGCCGCAGGTGGCCCGTATCGCGCGCGGATCGGTGCTCGCGGTGCGCACCAGTGACTACGTGCTCGCGGCGAAAGCGTTGGGGCTGAGTCGCTTTCAGATCTTGCTGCGTCATGCGGTGCCCAACGCCCTTGGCCCGGTCATCGCGATGGCCACCATCGCCCTGGGAGTTTTCATCGTCACCGAGGCCACGCTGTCCTACCTGGGCGTCGGACTGCCCACGTCGGTGGTGTCCTGGGGCGGCGACATCAACCTCGACCAGACGCGGCTGCGGGCGGGCTCGCCCATCCTGTTCTATCCCGCCGGTGCGCTGGCGGCCACGGTGCTGGCCTTCATGATGATGGGCGACGCGCTGCGCGACGCCCTCGACCCGGCGTCTCGAGCGTGGCGGCCATGAACGACATGCCGCTGCTGTCCGTCGAGGGCCTCAAAGTCAGTTTCGGTGATCACGCCGCCGTCCGCGGCGTCGACCTCACCGTCTTGCCCGGCCACACGGTCGCGGTGGTGGGCGAATCGGGATCGGGGAAATCCACCACGGCGGCGGCGATCCTCGGGCTACTTCCTCCCGGCGGCCGAATTACCGCCGGGCGCATCGTCTTCGACGGATCCGACATCGCCAGGGCCGACCGCCGGACGTTGCGCTCCATCCGGGGCCGCGAGATCGGTTACATACCCCAAGACCCGATGACCAACCTCAACCCGGTCTGGAAGGTCGGCTTCCAGGTGTCGGAAGCGTTGCGGGCCAACACCTCCGACCGGCAGACGCGGCGGCGTGCCGTGGAGCTGCTCGCGCAGGCGGGCATGCCGGACCCGGCGAAACAAGCGGCCCGCTATCCCCACCAGCTGTCCGGCGGCATGTGTCAACGGGCCCTGATCGCGATCGGGTTGGCGGGGCGGCCGAGGCTGCTGATCGCCGACGAGCCGACCTCCGCGCTGGACGTCACCGTCCAGCGCCAGGTGCTCGACCACCTGCAGGGGCTCACCGCGGAACTCGGCACCGCGCTGCTGTTGATCACCCACGACCTGGCACTGGCCGCCGAACGCGCCGAGTCCGTCGTCGTGATGCGCGAGGGCGTCGTGGTGGAATCCGGTGCGGCGCAGTCGATCTTGCGGGACCCGCAGCACGAGTACACCCGGCGGCTGGTGGCCGCGGCGCCGTCGCTGACGGTCAAAATCCCGGCCCGGCCCCGCCCGGCGGATCGTGGGCCGTCCGACGACATCCTGGTCGCCTCTGAGCTGACCAAGGTCTACCGCGAGTCGCGCGGCGCGCCGTGGCGGCGAGCGGAATTCCGCGCCGTAGACGGGGTTTCGTTCCGGCTGCGGCGGGCGAGCACGCTGGCGATCGCCGGGGAGTCGGGTTCGGGCAAGTCCACCCTGGCGCAGATGGTGCTCGGCCTCCTGCCGGCGAGCTCGGGCACGGTCGTCTTCGACGGCATCCGCATCGACGACGCGCTGAGCCGGGACCAGCAATTGGCCTTCCGGCGGCGGGTGCAGCCGGTCTTCCAAAACCCTTACAGCAGCCTGGATCCCATGCACACGGTTTTTCGCGCCATCGAGGAACCGCTGCGCATACACCGGCTCGGCGACCGCGGGCAGCGCGAGCGAGCGGTGCGCGAACTCGTCGACCAGGTCGCGCTGCCGTCATCGGTTTTGGGCCGGCTGCCCCGTGAGCTGTCGGGTGGCCAACGGCAGCGGGTCGCGATCGCCCGGGCGCTGGCGCTGCGGCCCGAGGTGCTGGTCTGCGACGAGGCGGTCTCCGCGCTCGACGTCTTGGTGCAGGCGCAGATCCTGGATCTGCTGGCCGAGCTGCAGACCGAGCTGGGCCTCACTTACCTGTTCATCAGCCACGACCTGGCGGTGATCCGGCAGATCGCCGACGACGTCCTGGTGATGCGCGCCGGTCGGGTGGTGGAGCAGGCCCCCACCGACGAGCTGTTCACCCGGGCCCGGCACGAATACACCCGCCGGCTGCTGGAGGCCATCCCGCACGCACCGACATCCGATAGTTGAAGCCGGGATAGGTTGGCAACCTGTGACGGCTGATCCACTGGCTCCGTTGATGGAGTTGCCGGGCGTCGCCGAGGCCAGCGACCGGGCCCGGGACGCCCTGGGCCGCGCCCATCGGCACCGGGCCAACCTGCGCGGATGGCCGGTGACCGCCGCCGAAGCGGCGTTGCGGGCGGCCCGCGCCTCGTCGGTGCTCGACGGTGGTCCGGTCCGGTTGGAAGACCTCGCGGACGCCGGGACCGTCAGTGATCCGGTGTTCGGCGGGGCGCTGCGGGTGGCGCAGGCGCTCGAAGGCGGCGAGGGCCCGCTGGTCGGGATTTGGCGGCGGGCGCCGCTGCAGGCGCTGGCCCGCTTGCATGTGCTGGCGGCGGCCGACCAGGTCGACGAGGACCGGCTGGGCCGGCCTCGCGCCGATGCCGGCGTCGGGCCGCGACTGGAGTTGCTGGCGGATTTGGTGAGCGGCGGTACCCAGGCGCCGGCGCCGGTGGTCGCCGCCGTCGCCCACGGCGAACTGCTGACGTTGCGGCCGTTCGGCAGCGCCGATGGCGTGGTCGCTCGCGCGGTGTCCCGGTTGGTGACCATCGCCAGTGGGTTGGATCCACATGGATTGGGTGTGCCCGAGGTCAGTTGGATGCGCCAGCCGGCCGACTATCGCGACGCCGCGCAAGGCTTCGCCGATGGCACGCCGGCCGGGGTGGGGGCCTGGCTGCTGCTCTGTTGCCGGGCGATGCGGGCCGGCGCGCAGGAGGCTTTGACCATCGCCGATTCGCTGTCGAGTCGGTAGCTGAATCGGTAGCCGGCGGCCGCAGAAAGCGCTGCCGGACAATGCAAAGCGGGCGACGTCCCGAAGTATTCGGTCCGCCGCCCGCTAGCACGGAACTCGGTTACCATGCGTGCATTTCGGGGCTGCGTGGGTTGGCCTCGGCGATCTTGCGACGCTTCGGTTGCAACCCCACCCAAAGGGCCGTCGACACCATCCACATTTCGCAATTACGCAGGCCCGCAACACTTCTGCCATTATCGCGGCTATGACTCCGCGTGGGTGCCGAGCACCGTGCTGGGCGCCCGGGTCGGGAGATCGAACCTTCTCTTCCGGATCGACCTAGGCCTCACCGGGCTTCCGTGGTTCCTTTGTACTACTAGACCCTTAACGCAGCAAGGCCCAATTTTGCAAAACTTGCGAAGCTGCGCCGAAATGTGTTTGCTGTCGGCGCCCTGGTCGGGACTAGAACGCGAAGCGGCGCAACAGCGAATAGGTGACCGCGCCGGCGGCCAGCGCGCTCACGCCCACCGCCGCGGTCGTTGCGATCGCCGCACCCGACGGCGCCGGGATGCGGTCGCGCAGCGACACCGGTCGCGAGAACGACAGCACGGGCCAACCGCGTTCGACGGCCTCCCGGCGCAGTCCGCGGTCGGGATTCACCACGCTGGGGTGGCCGACGGATTCGAGCATCGGCAGGTCGGTGATCGAGTCGGAGTACGCGTAGCAATGCTCCAGCGGGTAGCCCTCGCGGGCGGCCAGCTCGCGGATCGCTTGCACCTTGCCCTCGCCGTAGCAGTAGAACGCTATCTCGCCGGTGTACCGCCCGTCCTCGACGACCATGCGGGTCGCCATCGCGTGGGTGGCGCCGAGCGCCCGTGCGATCGGAGCCACGATTTCCTCGCCGGAGGCGGAGACCACCACCACGTCGCGGCCACACAATTTGTGGGCGGCGATGAGGTCCGCGGCTTCGGCGAACACCAGCGGCGTCACGATGTCGTGCAGCGTTTCGTTGACGATCGACTTGACCTGATCGACGTCCCATCCGGTGACCATGTTGGTCATGTGGAGGCGCATCCGGTCCATCTGGTCATGATCGGCGCCGGAGAGCAGATAAATGAACTGGGCGTAGCTCGACTTGAGCACGGCGCGGCGGTTCAGCAGCCCCTGGTTGAAGAACGGTTTGCTGAACGCCAGCGTGCTGGACTTGGCGATGATCGTCTTGTCCAGGTCGAAGAAGGCCGCGGTGCGGGCCCGGGGAGCGGACGTCGCCGCCGTGTGCTGCTCCGCGGCCGGGTCGAAGACGGTCACCGACCCAGCATAGGTCGGTCGCGCGGCGGCGCCGGGATTCCGGGCCCGAAAAGGCCGCTCAGCAAAGTGGGACCGGTGGTAACACCAGTGTTTTTGCGGCTCAACGTGTTCTTTCATAGAAAGAGCTATTGCGTTACCGCGGCTTGTCATGTGTATAGTAAGCATTACTCGGCCTGAGCCGAGGGTGTATCAGCCCGACCCCCCGGGGCTGATGCACGACGACCCTCGCCTCCTCCCCCCCTGGCGGGGGTCGTCCCTTTTGTGGGGTCTTTTTCCGGTCTTTCAGACGCCGGTTCCGCGCATACGGACCGCGCGGCGCGGCCGTCCAATTGGTTGCGGACGTTACGTCTCCTTGGCGCCGGTCGAGCGCCGGTCGATGCCTTTGTGCACACTCGCGTCTCTATCCCCAGATCCGCATTTGGGACTGGTGTCCAACATCTCGAACCCGCCAGAGTGGGCGCGTGACTAGCACCTCGCCGGACGAAGTGACGGCTTCCGCGGGCCTCTTGGCGGTGCTGGCGGATCCGGGGCTGCGCCGGGATTTGGACCGCGTGGCCGCGGCCGTCGGTGTCCGGGTGGTCCACGCCGGCGGCGTCGTGAGTCGCAAAACGTGGTCGGCCGCGGCGGCCGTGGTGCTCGATGAAGCGGCGGCCGACAGCTGTGCGCGGGCGGCGCTGCCGCGCCGCCTGCACGTGATAGTGCTCACGGCGGCCGATCCGGCGAACCCGACGTGGGCCGCGGCCGTCGCGGTGGGGGCCGGGCTGGTGCTGCGGCTGCCCGAACAGGAGCGCGACTTGGTGGGGGCGCTCGCCGAGGCCGCCGAGTCCTCGCGCGACGACGGGTCGCGCGGCGAAGTCCTTGCCGTCATCGGAGGGTGCGGCGGGGCCGGCGCTTCGTCGCTGGCGGTCGCCCTGGCGCAGGCCACCACCGATGCGCTGCTGGTGGACCTCGACCCGTGGGGCGGCGGCATCGACCTCCTGCTGGGCGCCGAGAGTGTGCCGGGCCTGCGCTGGCCGGATCTGGCGCTGCAGGGCGGCCGGCTCAACTGGTCGTCGGTGCGTGCGGCGCTGCCGCGGCACCGGGGAGTCAGCGTTCTGTCCGGCACCCGCTTCGGATACGAGTTGGCGGCGGCGCCCGTGCAAGCCATCGTCGATGCGGGTCGCCGCGGCGCGGTCACGGTAATCTGCGACCTTCCGCGTCGGCTCACCGACGCGGCGCAAGCGGCGCTCGATGCCGCCGACCTCGTCGTCGTGGTCAGCCGATGTGATGTGCGCGCGTGCGCGGCGACGGGTGCACTGGCTCCGGTGCTGGGCGCCGTCAACCCCAACGTGGGATTGGTGGTGCGCGGTCCGTCGCCGGGAGGGTTGCGGGCAGGCGAGATCGCCGACATCACCGGGCTGCCGTTGCTGGCGTCCATGAGGGCCGAACCGCGCTTGGCCGAGCAGGTGGAGCGCGGCGGCCTCCGGGTCGGACGGCGACCCGCGCTCGCCGCCGCGGCCCGCGAGGTGCTCGCCGTGTTGCCGCGTGCCTCGTCGGGGCCGGCCCGAAAGGGCAGGGCCGCGTGAGCGGTTCGCTGATTGACCGGGTACGCGAGCGGCTGGCCGCCGAAGCCGCCCCGCTGGGCGCTCCCCTGGGGCCGACCGCCGTGGCCGCCGCGATCCGGGCCGAGTCCGGCGGGATGTTGGGCGACACCGAGGTCCTGGCCAATCTCCGGGTGTTGCAGACCGAGCTGACCGGCGCCGGCATCCTCGAACCGTTGTTGTGCGCGGACGGCACCACCGACGTGCTGGTCACCGCGCCCGATGCGGTGTGGGTGGACGACGGGAATGGCTTGCGCCGCACGCCGATTCGGTTTGCCGACGAGGCGGCGGTGCGGCGCCTGGCGCAACGGCTGGCGCTGGCCGCCGGCCGGCGGCTGGACGACGCGCAGCCGTGGGTGGACGGCCAGCTCACCGGCATCGGCGCCGGGTTCGCGGTGCGATTGCACGCGGTGCTGCCGCCCGTGGCGGTCGCGGGCACGTGCGTGTCGCTGCGGGTGCTGCGGCCGGCCAGCCAGGATCTGGCCGCCCTGACCGCGGCGGGCTCCTTGACTCCCGAGGCGGCCGCCCTGGTCGCCGACATCATCGCCGCGCGGCTGGCCTTCCTGGTGTGCGGCGGCACCGGAGCCGGCAAGACGACCCTGCTCGCGGCGATGCTCGGTGCCGTCGCGCCCACCGAACGGATCGTGTGCGTCGAGGATGCCGCCGAGCTGGCGCCCCGGCATCCGCACCTGGTGAAGCTGGTCGCGCGGTGCGCCAACGTCGAGGGCGTCGGCGAGGTTCCGGTGCGCCAACTCGTACGCCAAGCCCTGCGGATGCGGCCCGACCGCATCGTGGTCGGCGAGGTGCGGGGTGCCGAGGTGGTGGATCTGCTGGCGGCGCTGAACACCGGCCACGACGGGGGAGCGGGCACGGTCCATGCGAACAATCCGGCCGAAGTTCCGGCCCGGCTGGAGGCGCTGGGCGCGCTGGGCGGTCTCGACCGCGCGGCACTGCACAGTCAACTCGCCGCGGCCGTGCAGGTGCTGTTGCATGTGACCCGGGATCGCGCCGGGCGGCGCCGGCTGGGTGAGATCGCCGTGCTGCGCCAGGTTGCGGGACGGGTGCGAGCGGTCACGGTGTGGCGTGCCGACGGGGGCATGACCGGCGGCGCCGACCTCCTGCATCGCCTGCTGCAAAGCCGGATGCCGGCATGAGCGGCCCCGCGGCCGGCGCGCTGCTGTTGGCGCTCGCGCTCGTCGTCCTTCCGGCGTCGCCGCGGGGCCGCCTCGCGCCGGCGGTGTCGGTCGGTCGGTGGCGCCCGCGCACCGCTCCCGGCGGGGCTGGCTGGCTTGCGGCGGCGGCCGTGGGCGCCGCCGCCGTGCTGCTGCCGCTGACGACGATGGTGGCGGTCGCGGTAGTGGGGGGCACGGTGAGCCTGCGCTATCACCGCCGCCGCCGGATCCGGTCCGCCCAGTGCGAGGGGCAGGCGCTGGAAGGCGCGCTCGACGTGCTCGTGGGCGAACTGCGCGTCGGCTCGCATCCGGTGCGCGCGTTCGGCGTGGCCGCCGACGAAACCGCCGGCGCGGTCGCGGAGTCGTTGCGGGCGGTGGCCGCCCGCGCCAGGTTGGGTGCCGACGTCGCGGCCGGCTTGCGCGCGGCGGCGCAGTCGTCGGCTCTGTCCGCGCAGTGGGATCGCCTCGCGTTGTGTTGGCAACTGGCCAGCGACCATGGCCTGGCGATAGCCACCCTGATGCGCGCCGCGCAGCGTGATATCGCCGAGCGGCAACGGTTCTCGGCGCGGGTGACATCGAACATGGCCGGTGCGCGTGCAACCGCGGTGATCCTGGCGGGCCTGCCGGTGCTCGGCGTGCTGCTGGGCCAACTGATCGGGGCGCGGCCGCTGGCCTTCCTGCTGGGCGGGCACGCGGGCGGGTGGCTCTTGGTCGTCGGTTCAACCCTGGCGTGCGGCGGCCTGTTGTGGGCCGACCGCATCACCGATCGGCTCGAGTCGTGACGACGGCGGCGGTCCTGCTGGCGGTGGCCGCATGGATCGGCCCGGGTCCGTCGCTGGTGCGGGCGCGGGCGCGGATGCCGGTCCGCGAGCATCGAGCGCGCCCGCGGGTGGGGCCGGCGCGCGGGCCCGACCCACTGGCAATCGCGTCCTGTCTCGACGTGCTGGCCGTGTGCCTGGAAGCGGGCATGGCGGTGGCCACCGCCGCGGCGGCCGCCGCAGCGTCCGCGCCGCCGACGTTGGCCCGGGTGCTGCGGCGCGCGGCCGATCTGCTGGCGCTGGGCGCCGACCCCGTTGTCGCCTGGACGGTTTCGCCCGATGCCCGTGCCGACTCCGCCGATGCGCCGGTCGAAGCGTTGCTGCGGCTCGCTCGGCGATCGGCGGCCTCGGGTGCGGCGCTGGCCGAGGGCGTCTCCGAACTGGCCGACCAGGCCCGTCACGACGCCGCGCACGCGGCCACCGCGACCGCCGAGCGCGCGGGGGTGCTGATCGCCGGACCGCTCGGATTGTGTTTCCTGCCGGCGTTCGTGTGCCTGGGGATCGTTCCCGTGGTGGCCGGGCTCGCCGGTGACGTCCTGCAGTCGGGTTTGTGGTGAGAAGAAAGGGAAGCATTGCTGCACAACATATTTTGGGCATTCGTGGCCCGCGTGACGGTCCTGGCGTCCGACGAGTCGGGCATGTCCACGGTCGAGTACGCCATCGGCACGATCGCCGCCGCCGCCTTCGGGGCGATCCTGTACACGGTCGTGACCGGCGACTCCGTCGTGTCGGCGCTGACCAACATCATCGGTCGCGCGCTCAACACCAAGGTCTAACCGGCAGTGCGGGTGCCAGCACCGTGGAGGCGGCGCTCGGCGTCGCCACGCTGGTCGTCGTCCTGGTGCTGTGTCTGGCCGGCGTCACCACGGTGTCGATGCAGATTCGCTGCGTGGACGCCGCCCGCGAGGCGGCCCGGTTGGCGGCCCGCGGCGACGAACGCTTGGCGCTCGGCGCGGCTCGCCGCATCGCCCCCGGCGGCGCGCGGATCGAGGTGCACCGTGACGGTGAGTTCTTGGTCGCCACCGTCGTCGCGCGCTCGAAGTTGTTGCCGGAGCTTGACATTGCGGCCAAAGCGGTCTCGATGGCGGAGCCGTCGGGATGATCGGGGCTCGGCCACCCTGGTCGCGGCCTGGATGGTCGCGGTGCTGCTGTGCGTCACGGGGGCCGGGGCGTACCTCGGTTCGGTGGTGGTGGCGCGTCATCGCGCACAGGCGGCGGCCGATCTTGCCGCGTTGGCCGCGGCGGCCCGGCTGCCGGCGGGGGCCGAGGCGGCCTGCGCCCGCGCGACGGCGGTGGCCGGCGAGATGCACATCGGCGACGCCAGTTGTGGGATCGACGATCTCGACGTCGTCGTCAGGGTCCGGGTCGCGGTCTTCGGCGGCGCGGCGAGCGCCGCCGCGCGGGCGGGGCCCGTTGGCGGCTGACGCGGGCCCGCGGGTGCCGCGCGTAATAGTCTGTCGACGTGGTGCCGCAATGGCGGATCGGCCCGTTGGTGTTGCCGGTGCATGGTGTCTTCGTGGCGCTGGGCGTCCTGGCCGCCGCCGTCGTGTTCATGGTCGAGGCCCGCCGGCGTGGAGCGGTCAACGAACAATCGTTGGTGGCGGTGACCGGCGCCCTGGTCGGCGGCGCGGTGGGCATGCGCCTCTCCGGTTGGGCCGAGCACCTCGACGTCCGCCTCAACCCGTCGTTGCTGCAGGCGTGGGAATTCGGATCGCGCAGCATTCTGGGCGGACTGTGCGGCGCCTACCTCGGGGTCCTGATCGCCAAGCGGCTCGGCGGCTACACCGGCAAGACCGGTGACTTGTTCGCGCCAGCGGTCGCGCTGGGCATGGCGATCGGCCGCGTCGGCTGCCACCTCACCGAAGCGCCGGGGCGCCCGACCAGCCTGCCGTGGGGCATCCACGCCCCGGCCGGCACACCAAAATGTCCCGGTTGCCTCGCGGGCGTGGCCATGCACCCGTCGTTCCTCTACGAAATCGCTTTCCAGCTGGCCGCGTTCGGGGTCCTGCTGTGGCTGCGCAACCGGATAAGTCATCCGGGTGAGCTGTTCGTCCTCTACGTGGCGGGGTATGCGGTGTTCCGGTTCCTGGTCGAATTCGTCCGGGCCAACGAGACCGTGTGGCTGGGCCTGACCCGGCCGCAGTGGTTTCTCCTGCCCTCGCTCCTGCTGATCGCCGTCCGGCTGCGCCTGGGATATCGGCGGGGCCACTACGACACCGTTCTGCGACGGGAGGCGGTTGCCGCATGACGAACCCACCACCGGGTCCGCCCCCTCCGGACGGGTGGCGGCCCCCGGACTGGCCGCCACCCGGTTATCCCTATGACATGAACCGGCCCTACCCGGGCTGGCAACCGCCGCCGAGCAAGCCGAGCGGCGGCGAAATCTTCGGCGCGACGGCATTGGCGAGGCCGAACAGCACCAGCGGGCCGACGACGACGTTGATTCCGGCATACAGCGCCATCCCGGCGATGGCCGCGCCGAAGATTTCGCCGCCGCTCGGCTTGCTCGGCGGCGGTTGCCAGCCCGGGTAGGGCCGGTTCATGTCATAGG
>NZ_LZKF01000202.1:0-508 GCF_001672665.1 Mycobacterium sp. E2238
CGGGGCGCCCGGGCCGACGGAGTGAGCCCGCCGACCGCCGCGGTTCTGGTGCGCCGCAACGCCGACGCCGCCCCCATCGCCGACGCCCTGCGCGCCCGCGGAGTCCCGGTCGAGGTCATCGGATTGGCGGGGCTGCTGTCCATCCCCGAGGTCGCCGACGTTGTGGCCATGCTGCGGCTCGTCGCCGACCCGACGGCCGGCGCGGCGGCGATGCGGGTACTCACGGGTCCGCGCTGGCGCCTCGGTGGTCGGGACATCGCCGCGCTCTGGCGGCGCGCCCGAAAGCTCGGCGAAGGGCTGGGCGCGGGCGGTTCATCCGCGCCGGAGGCGATCGCGATGTCCGCCGGCCCGGACGCCGACACGGCGTGCCTGGCCGACGCCATCGCCGATCCCGGCCCGCCCGAAGGGTATTCGGCCGCGGGGTATGAGCGTCTCACGGCGCTGGCCGGCGAACTGCGCGCCCTGCGCGGCCATCTGGACCATTCGCTGCCGGACCTGGTCGCCGAGG
>NZ_LZKF01000203.1:0-4597 GCF_001672665.1 Mycobacterium sp. E2238
GCGAGACGCTGGCGCACCGTGCGCAGCAGACGCTCCATGACCCCGGGTATGTGGACCATGCGGACAAAGGCGTCGTTGTCGCCGATCCAACCAGTCAGCGGCCCGGCGGTGGTGACCGTCGCGGTCCGAGGGATGTGGCGCAGCAGGGCGATCTCTCCGATGAGCATGCCCGGGAATGCGTGCTCGACGATGACCACGCCGTCGTCGCCTACGTGGGTGATCTCGACGATGCCGGACGAGATGAGCAGGAAGGACACCGCTGCTTCGCCCTGCTGCATCAGCACCTGGCCGGCCGTGGCGCGCAGCGGTTGCAGCGAGGCGGCCAGCGGCACCAGATCGGATGCGGGACATCCCTCGAAGATGTCCATCGTCGCCAGCTCGTCCGCTCGGGCGCCGGTCAAGGCCACTGCGATAGCCCGCCGATCACACCGTCGCGCCGTGAATCTGCGCATCGCGGTGACCGCTGTGCCATGACCTGCCCGCCTGCGTTGCCGTCGTCTACCGCGCCAGGCCCGACAATCCCGGCCGCGGTCGGATGTTGCCCAGGTTATGGGCTCGGTTCCGGCCGCGGCAAGGACGCGCGGGCAGACACTTCGCCAGGGTGATGCCGCGGGGCATGATGTTCGGGTGAGCGCGGGCCCGGCAAAGATCCAGGTGGGCGGCCTATGGTTCGACGCCCTGACCGAAGACCAGGTCGTCGACGTCGTGCGCGAAGCCTGGGCGGCCGGCCGCGGCGGCTCGATCGTCCCGGTGAACGTCGATGTGGCCCGCGCGGCCGCACGCGCCCCTGAGCTGGCCGACCTGATAGCCCGCGCATCCCTCGTCGTCGCCGACGGCATGCCGCTGGTGTGGGCGGCGCGGGCCAAAGGCGACCGGCTGCCCGAGCGGGTCGCCGGCTCGTCGTTGATCTTTCCGCTGAGCGCCGCGGCGGCCGCCGACGGGAAGTCGGTGTACCTCCTGGGAGGGGCCGAAGGGGTGCCGGAACGGGCGGCCGGGGCGCTCGTGGCACGGTCCGCGGACCTGCGCGTCGCCGGCACCCTGTCGCCGCCGTTCGGCTTCGACGACACCGAGGACGGGGCGCGGCGGGCGGTCGCCGCCGTTGCGGCCGCCGCACCCGATCTGGTCTTCGTAGGTCTGGGCTTCCCCAGGCAGGAGCGCCTCATCGAGCTGGTGCGCCAGGAGCTCCCCCACGCCTGGTGCCTCGCCTGCGGCGGCGGCATCGCGATGACCGCCGGGGTCGTCCGCCGGGCCTCCCCCGTGCTGCAACGGCTCGGATTCGAGTGGGTGCACCGGCTGGCGCTCGAGCCGCGGCGCCTCGCCCGCCGCTACCTGCTGGACGATCTACCGTTCGCGCTGGCACTGGTGAGTCGCTCTGCGGCCCAACGGTTTAGGCGCAACCAGGCTCCTTGGCACTCAAGATGAGTCGCACGGCGGCCGGGAGGTCGTCGACCACAACGTCGGCACCGGCCGCCTCCCCGTCACCGGCGCGGAGCAGGACGGTCGCCGTGCCGGCCGCTCGGCCCGCTTCCACATCGGCCTCGCTGTCGCCGATCATCACCGCCTCAGCCAAGGCGAAACCGTGCTCTTGCGCCGCGCGCACCAACATGCCCGCGCCGGGCTTGCGACAGTCGCAGCTGGCCGCCGCGTGCGGGCAGTGGTACGCGGCGTCCAAACGGGCGCCTTCGTCCGCCAGGAGTTGTTCCAGGCGGTCATGGACGGCGGCGAAACGCGCCGCGTCCGCGGCCGGCTCCGATAGCCAACGCTGATTGGTCACCAGGATGGTGCGCAGGCCGGCCTCGTTCAGGGCGGCCACCGCCTTGGCGGCGCCCGGCAACAACACCAGGTCGTCGGGCGACCGGACGTACTCGCCGTCGGCGGCCTTGACGTTGATGGTCCCGTCCCGATCCAGGAAGACGGTGCGCACTTTCCGCAGGTCGGCCATCGGTCGCGACGGTCTCAGCAGGGCCGGGAGAACAACGCCGCTTCGACCATCTCGCAGATCGAGTGGCCCAGGTGCAGGCAGGCCTCCTGGATCCGTCCGGTGTCGTCGCTCGGCACCCGGATGCAGAACTGGGCGACGTCGGCCACCTTGCCCCCGCGCACACCGGTGAGCGCCACCGTCGTCATCCCGGCATCGGCGGCCGCTTCCAGCGCGCGGACGACATTCGGCGAGTTGCCCGACGTGGTGAGGCCGACCACGACGTCCCCCGGCCGGCCGGCGGCGAGCACCTGGCGGGCAAACACCTCGTCATAGGAGTAGTCGTTGCCGATCGCCGTCATCGCGGCCGTGGCGTCCGGCAGGCTGAACGCGGCAAGACCCGGGCGGTCAAAAGCGAAGCGCCCCATCAACTCTGCGGCCAGATGTCCCGCGTCTTGGGCCGATCCGCCGTTGCCGAAGAAGATCACCTTTCCCCCGGCGCGCAACGACTCGATCATCAGCCGTGCGATCTCGACGGTCTGCTCGGCGATGGCGCCCGACAGCATCCGCTGCTTGACCGCGATGGTGTCGGCCAGTCGCTCCTGGACCAGCTCGACGCTTGGCGTCACGACATCCGAGCGGCTCATGCCTGCCATGTGGTCAATCCCTTGCTCTCGAAAGCGAATTCGGTGATGGTGGCGCCGGCCGACTCGAGGCTTTCGATCAGGCGGTGCTTCTTCGCGAAGTCGCAGAACAGCAGGATGTAGCCGCCGCCGCCCGCCCCGGTGATCTTGCCGCCGAGTGCGCCGTTGCGCAGGGCCAGGTCGTAGAGCTCGTCGATGCGCTCATTGGTGATGTACGGCGACATGCGCTTCTTCTGGGTCCAGGCCTCGCCCAGCAGGGCGCCGAATTCGCTCAGCTTGTTCGTCAGCAGGGCGGCCTTCATGGCCACCGCCAGCTCCTTCTGTGCCCGGAGTCCGGCCAGGGTGTCGTCGGCACCGGTGGTGGCGCGCCGCGTCTGGTCCTCGATCACTCGGGCGGAGTCCCGCGTGATGCCGGTAAAGCACAGCAGCAGGCTCAGTTCGAGCTCGAACGCGGTCTCCTCGCGGATGCGCAGCGGGTTGACGATCACGCGGTCGGTGAACTCGATGAAGTTGAATCCCCCGAACGTGGCCGCGTACAGGTCCTGCATGCCACCCGTGATGCCCAGGTCCTCGCGCTCGATCGCGCAGGCCAGCTGCGCGGTCTCGTATTCGCCCATCGGCACGCCGTAGTGCTCGGCGAGCAGGCCGGTCAGCGCGACCATCATGGTCGACGACGAGCCCAGACCCGATCCCGGCGGAGCGCTCGACCGCAGCACCAGGTCATAGCCGTCCGTGCCCTCCTTGCCGAACCTGCGCACCGCGGCCTTGATCAGATCCAGGCTGCCGTCGTAGAGAATCTCGCTGTCGAGCGTCATCTCGTGGGTGGTCTTGAAGTCCACCGACTCGATCGTGACCCGGCGGTCGGTGCGTGGGGACAGCGATCCCTGCGCGTATCGGTCGATGGTCGCGGAGAGGACGCAGCCGCCTTCGGTGGTCGGGAACGGCGGTACGTCGGTGCCGCCTCCCGCGAATGAAATCCGCAGCGGCGCACGGGCGCGGATTCGGGGCCGGGGAAGGGAATTCACTGTCGACGTAATCCGCTCAGCCGGCCGACGCGCGTCCCGCGATCGTCAGCGAAAGGTGCGCCACGTCCTAACCCCATCCATTGCCTGAGCGAGGCCCCAATGCATCGCCTCTCACGAAGAGCCCTAGCGTAACAGCCGGATCGGCAGAGAAATCGGGATTCACCTGCGGATTATGCCAACCCGTCCAAGCCTTCACGAAAGCGATGAAATGAGCCAGGATGCAGTCGAATTGACCCGTGGTCTGCTCACCGAGGCCGCGGTAGCGCGGCACGGTTTCCTCGACGTGTTGGGCGAATCGACGAGTTCCCCGGCCCCGACGTTCGCGCAGCGCGCCATGAACAGTCCCCTCGTCGCGACGGTCTACGAGCGGCTGTGGCGCCCGGCCGCGTTCTATGCGGCCAGCGGCGTCACCACCGGCGCCGAGCAGCGACGCGCCGCTGCTGCATTGCGGCTTTCCGCCGCGGAACGATTACTCGACGTCGCCTGCGGCCCAGGTAATTTCACCGGTTCGCTCGCGGAACAGCTACCCGACGGCGGCCTCGCCGTCGGCTTCGACATCTCCGAGCCGATGCTGACGCGCGCCGTCCTGGACAACAACACTCCGCGCACGTGCTATGTCCGCGGCGACGCTCGCGCGTTGCCGTTCGCCGACGCGACATTCGACGCGGTGTGCTGCTTCGGCGCGCTGTACCTGACGCCCGAGCCGTTCCGCGTGGCACGCGAAATGGTCCGGGTGCTCAAGCCCGGGGGCCGCATCGCGGTCCTCACCAGCTACGTCCCGGACCTGCCGCCGGTGCGGCATGCGATGACCGCCGGTGCCCGCGTCATCGGGCTCACCATGTTCGACCGGCACGCCTTCGTCGACCTGTTCTCCTCGGAAGGGCTGGTCGACGTCGAGCAGCAGACCCAGCGGGCGCTGCAGTTCGTCGCCGCCGCAAAGCCGGGCTGACGGGACTAGGAGGCCACCTTGCACACGCCGAGGACTCGAACGACGGGCGTGCCCGCCGCGC
>NZ_LZKF01000204.1:0-578 GCF_001672665.1 Mycobacterium sp. E2238
CATGGACGGCGCGCAGCGCACGCCCTCCGGCGTCGACGCGCATCCCGGCCTGCCCAGCAGCTCGGAACCCAGGTCCCAGCCCGCGACCGCCGCGCCGGGCGGCGGCCCCGGGACGCGCACGGTGTGCCGCAGGTCGAGCTGGTGGGCGAATCCGGACGCGTCGTACTGGGTGATCGACAGGTCGGTGATGCCGAACTGCACGCCCGGGGACCCGTCGTCGGTGCCCGCGGCGGTGATCCGCACCCACGGCGTCTCGCCGTAGGGCAACGCGGCGGCGAGCGGCTTGCCGGGCTCGTCGAACCGCAAGGTGGTGCTGCCGGTGGCGGTCTCGATCAGGATGCGGCGCACCTGCGCGCCGACGGCCGTCGCGCTGGGTGTCAGGGTGATCGCCGCGTTGGTGACCGGGTGGTCGAAATCGACCTGCAGCCACTGGCCCACCGCCGATTGCAGCGAGTTGGACACCCACGCGGTCGCCGGGTCGCCGTCGATGGCGGCGACGGGGGAGGTCGCCGGCGCGACGTCGGGCATCGCGGTGGAGTCCGACGACGAGCTCGACACGGTGATCCGGCCGCCGCTCC
>NZ_LZKF01000205.1:0-13611 GCF_001672665.1 Mycobacterium sp. E2238
AAGCCCACCGCCACATCGCTACTCGCGCTCAGCTTGGCCAGCAGCACCGCCAGGGCGGCCTGCACCACCATGAAGCTCGTCGCGTTGTGCTTGCGGGCCACCTCGCCGACACGTTGCTGAAGCTCGGTGGGCCAATCGATTTCGACGGTGGCCCCGCGCTGATCGGCCACCAGCGGGTAGGGCCGATCGGTGGGCAGCGGCACCCGGTCGGGCATCCCGGCCAGGGCCTCTTCCCAGTAGGCCAGCTGCGCTGCGATGGGACTTTCGTCGTCGTCGAGGTCACCCAACTGGGCGCGCTGCCAGAGCGTGTAATCGATGTACTGCACCGCCAGCGGCGCCCAGCCCGGGGCATCCCCGGCACACCGGCTGGCATAGGCCATGCCCAGGTCGCGCACCAGCGGGGTGATCGACATCCCGTCGGCGGCGATGTGGTGGACCACGGCCACCAAAATGTGCTCATCCTCGGAGACGCGGAAAAGCTCCGCGCGCAAGGGGATTTCGGCTGCCAGGTCGAAGGTGTAGCGAGCGGTGTCGCCGATGGCCTCGTCGAGCTGGCCGGCGGACCAGCCGCTGGCGTCGACGATCTCCCATCCGAAGTCGGCCCGTTCGACGGGGGTCACGAGCTGCTGGGGCATTCCCTCGGGCGCGGCGATCAGGGTGCGCAGGCTCTCGTGGCGGGCCACCACGTCGCCCAGCGCCGCCCCCAGTGCCCCGGCGTCCAGCGGCCCGCTCAGCCGCAGCGCCGCCGCCATGTTGTAAACCGGTGAAGGGCCTTGCAATTGGTCGAGGAACCACAAGCGGTTCTGCGCGAAGGACAACGGCACCACGGCGGGTCGCTCGGCGGCCACCAACGGCTCGAGCCCGCTCGTGCCCTCACCGATTCGCCGTGCCAGCTGGGCGACAGTGGGCGCCTCGAACACGACTCGCACCGGGAGGCCGACGTTCAGCTGGCTGTTGATCGCGGAAATCAGGCCCATCGCCGAGATGCTGTCGCCGCCGAGTTCGAAGAACGAGTCGTCGATGCCGACGCGGTCGACGCCGAGGGTCTCGGCGTAGATGGTGGCCAGGATTTCCTCGGTCGGGTCAGTCGGGGCGCGGTAGGCACCGGCGTGGTATTCCGGTGCCGGTAGCGCGCGGGTGTCCAGCTTGCCGTTGGCGGTCAACGGCAATGCGTCCAGGCCCACGATGGCCGCGGGCACCATGAACGCCGGCAACCGCTGCCCGAGCGCGGTCTTGAGCTGCGCCGGATCGGCGGTCCCGGTGACGTAACCGACCAGCCGCTTATCCCCGGGGCGGTCCTCACGGGCGATTACCACCGCCTGCCCCACCCCATCCAAAGCGCTTAATGCGGCTTGGATTTCACCCAGCTCGATGCGGTAACCGCGGATCTTGACCTGCTCATCGGCTCGGCCCAAGTACCGCAGCTGCCCGTCGCTGTTCCAGCGCACCAAATCGCCGGTGCGATACATCCGCATTCCGGCCGCGCCGAACGGGCAGGCCACAAACCGGGACGCGGTCAGCCCGGGCCGACCGAGATATCCCGCGGCCACCCCCGATCCGGCCACATACAGCTCCCCGACCACACCCGCTGGCACCGGCCGCAACGACTCGTCAAGCACGAACAGCGCCGCCCCGGGCACCGGGGACCCGATCGGGGGCACTCCCGACCCGGCCTCAAGCGGGGCGCTGATCGCCACGCACATCGTGGTCTCGGTCGGCCCATAGGCGTTGACCATCACCCGCCCCGGCGCCCAGCGATCCACCACCTCAGGCGGGCAGGCCTCACCGGCCATCACCAACGCCACCTCGTCCAAACCGGCCGGATCCAGCATCGCCACCGCCGACGGGGTCTGCGTCAAGACGGTCACACCCTCGGCGACCAACACCGCGTGCAAATCCTGCGGTGAACGCGCTACCGACTCGGGCACCACGACCAGTCGCCCGCCGCGCAGCAGCGGGGCGAAGATCTCCCACACCGACACGTCGAACGCCAGCGAATGCGCATGCGACCACACCCCCGGCGCCGGCAGGCCGGCATCCAGCGAGCCGAGCAACTGGGCGACGTTACGATGCGTCACCGCAACACCTTTGGGCGCACCCGTGGTCCCCGAGGTGTAGATCACGTAGGCCACGCCGTCCCGTCCCGGCAGCGGCAGGCCCGTCGCGGGCATGCTGTCCAGGAGCGGATCGTTGACGTCGATGACGGGAACGCCGCGGCCCTCGAACCGCCCGGCCAGATCAGCGGTGCTCACCGCGACGACCGGCGTGGCGTCACCGAGCATGAATTCGATCCGGGTATCCGGCGAAGAAGGGTCGATCGGCAGGTAGGCCGCCCCGGTCTTGAGCACCGCCAGCATCGCCGCGACCGCCTCGGCCGAACGCGAAAACAGCAGCGCAACAATCCTGCCCGGACCCGCACCCTGTGCCACCAACAGGTGCGCCAACCGGTTCGACGCCTCGTCCAGCTCGCGGTAGGTCACCGATACGCCCTCGCACACCAGCGCCACCGCGTCCGGCGCGCCGGACACCTGCGCGGCGAACAACTCCGGCACCGATGCCGGCGCATCCACCGGGCCCGTCAAAACCGCCGTATTTCCAAACACTTTCAACCGGGCACGCTCGGCCTCATCAAGCACATCCACCGAGGACAACCGTCGGGCGGGCGCGGCGGTCATGGCGGCCAACACCCGCTGAAGCCGCGCGATCAGCGCCTCGATGGTCTCGGCGTCGAAAACGTCGGTGCGGAATTCGACGCGTCCACCGATTCCGGCGCCCTCGCCGCTCTCGTTCCAGCGTTCGGCCAGGGAGAACACCAAATCCATTCGGGCCGAATCGGTGTCGACGGGCACGGAGGTGACCTCGAGGTCACCCAGCGCCAGCCCGGCGGCCGGATCGTCGTGGCCGGCGAAGTTCTGCCAGGCCAACATCACCTGCACCAGCGGGTGATGGGTCAGGCTCCGGGTCGGGTTGAGCCGCTCCACTAGTAGCTCGAACGGCACGTCCTGGTGCTCAAAGGCTTCCAGGCTGCGCGCCTGAACCCGTGCCAACAGGTCGGTGAAGCTGGGGTCACCGGCCAGATCGACACGCAGCACCAACGTGTTGACGAAGAAGCCGACGAGCTGGTCGAGCGCGCGGTCGCGACGCCCGGCGATCGGGAAGCCGACCGAAACATCCGAACTGGCAGTTATTTTCGAGAGCAACACCGCCAGCGCTGCCTGCACCACCATGAAGGTGGTCGCGTTGTGTTCGCGGGCCACCCGGCGGACCTGGTGTTGCAGCTCCGCCGGCCAGTCCACGACGACGCTCGAGCCGCGCTGATCGGCGACGGGCGGGTAGGGCCGGTCGGTCGGCAGCTCCAACCGCTCCGGCATGCCCGCCAAGGCGTCCTGCCAGTAGGACAGCTGGGCCGCGATGGCGCTGTCGCTGTCGTCGAGCTCACCGAATTGCGCGCGTTGCCACAACGTGTAGTCGACGTACTGCACCGGCAGGTCGGCCCAGGCGGGCGCGCGTCCTGCGGCGCGGCTGGTGTACGCCACGCTGAGATCCGTGGCGAGCGGCGTGAGCGACAAGCCGTCCGCGGCGATGTGGTGCACCACGATCACCAGCAGGTGTTCGTGCTCGTCGAGTGCGAAAAGCTTGGCGCGCAGCGGGGTTTCGGCGGCCAGGTCGAAGGTGTAGCGCGTCGTCGCTTCGATGGCCGCGTCCAGTTCACCGGCCGAGAAGCCGGTGGCATCGACGACGTCCCAGCCGAAATCGACCTGCTCGGCGGGGACCACCAGTTGCTGGGGTGTTCCCTTGTGGGCGGGGAAGAGCGTGCGCAGGCTCTCGTGGCGGCGCACCACGTCGCCCAGGGCCGCAGACAGCGCGTCGGTGTCGAGTCGGCCGCCCAGCCGCAACGCGGCGGCCATGTTGTAGATGGGCGACGGCCCCTGCAGCTGCTGGATGAACCACAACCGGCTCTGGGCGAACGACAACGGGATCACCGCCGGGCGCTCGACGGCCACCAGCGGTTGCAGCCGTCCCGCGCCCTCGTCGATGCGGGGCGCCAACTGCGCGACCGTCGGCGCCTCGAACACGACGCGCACCGGTAGATCGGTCTCCAGGGAGGAGTTGATCGCCGAGATGAGCCGCATCGTGGACAGTGAATCGCCGCCGAGATCGAAGAACGAATCGTCGACTCCGACGCGCTCCACGCCGAGCACGTCGGCGTAGATGCCGGCCAGGATCTCTTCGACCGCGGTGGTCGGCGCGCGATAGCTGTCGACGTCGCGGTAATCCGGCGCAGGTAGGGCGCGGGTGTCGAGCTTGCCGTTGACTGTCATGGGCAGCGCCGGCAGCACGACGACCGCCGCCGGGACCATGTATGCGGGCAGTCGCTCGGCCAGCGCGGAGCGGGCCTTGGCCACGTCCACCGTTCCGGTGACGTAACCCACCAGGCGCTTATCGCCGGGGCGGTCCTCGCGGGCGACCACCACCGCCTGCTCCACGCCGGGCAAAGCGCTTAGCGCCGCCTGGATTTCGCCGAGTTCGATACGGTAGCCGCGGACCTTGACCTGCTCGTCGGCGCGGCCCAGGTAACGCAGTTGCCCGTCGGGGCCCCAACACACCAGGTCGCCGGTGCGGTACATGCGGCTGCCGGGCGCGCCGAACGGGCAGGCCATGAAGCGCGATGCGGTCAAGGCGGCCCGGCGCCAGTATCCGACGCCGACGCCGTCGCCGGCCAGGTACAGCTCGCCGACCACGCCGGCCGGCACCGGCCGCAGCCACTCGTCCAGCACGAAGAAGGCGGCCCGCGTGACCGGGGAGCCGATCGGCGGGAATCCCGATCCCGCGTGCAGCGGCGTGCTCTTGCACGCCCACATGGTGGTTTCGGTTGGGCCGTAGACGTTTACCATCACCCGGCCCGGCGCCCAGCGATCCACCAGCTCGGGCGGGCACGGCTCGGCGCCGATCACGAGCGCGGTCGCATCCAAGCCTTCGGTCGAAAGCATTCCGACCGCGGACGGGGTCTGGGTGAGCACGGTGACGCGCTCGCCGACCAGTAGGGCGTGGAATTCCTCCGGTGAGCGCGCCACCGACTCGGGCACCACCACCAGCCGCCCGCCGTGCAGCAGCGCGCCCCAGATCTCCCACACCGAGAAGTCGAAGGCGTAGGAGTGGAACTGCGTCCACACCTGCTCCGGCGAGAACTCGATGCCGATCTGCAGCGAGTCGAACAGCTGGGCCACGTTGTTTTGCGTTACCGCAACGCCTTTGGGCACGCCGGTGGTGCCGGACGTGTAGATGATGTGGGCGAGGTCGTGGGGGGCAGGCGCCGGCGGGGCCGTGGTCGGTTGGTCGGCGACGGTGGGGTCATGAACATCGATGACCGTGAGGTCGAACCCGTCCAGCCGGTCGGCCAGCTCCGCGGTGGTGAGCGCGGCGATCGGCGCGGCGTCGGTGAGCATGAACTCCATCCGGGCCGCCGGCAGCGCCGGGTCGATCGGCAGGTAGGCCGCCCCGGATTTGAGCGCTGCCAGTATCGCCACGATCGCCTCGGCCGAACGCGAAAACAACAGCGCGACACGCTCACCCGGGCGGGCGCCGTGGCGCCTCAGCAGGTGCGCCAACCGGTTTGCCGCCTCGTCCAGCTCCCGGTACGTCATGGACCGGTCCTCGCAGACCAGCGCCACCGCATCGGGCGTGCGGGCCGCCTGCGCGGCGAACAACGCCGGAACCGACGTGGGCTTCACCGGCCGGGCCAGCACTCCCGTGTTGCCCCACTCCTGAAGCCGGGCGTGCTCGCCCGCATCGAGCAGGTCCACCGACGACAAGCGGCGCTCCGGCTCGGCGGTGACCGCCGTCAGCAGCCGCTGCAACCGCTCGATCAAACCCTCGACGGTCTTGCCCTCGAAGATGTCGGTGCGGTACTCCGCCGTCACGGCGATGCCCGCGCGCTCCCCGGACTCGGTCCAGCGTTCGGCCAGGGAGAACGTCAGATCCATGCGAGCGGTGTTGGTGTGCACCGGCATTGGCGTGACCTGCAGATCACCCAAGGCCAGCCCGCTCGCGGGGGCGGCGACCTCTCCGGGGAAGTTCTCCCAGCCCAGCAGCACCTGAATCAGCGGATGATGCGTGAGGCTCCTGGTGGGATTGAGCCGCTCCACCAGCAGTTCGAACGGCACGTCCTGGTGCTCGAAAGCGGCCAGGCTGCGCCGTCGCACCTGAGCGAGCAGCTCCGCGAACGTCGGGTTTCCGGCCACGTCGACCCGCAGCACCAAAGTATTGACGAAGAACCCGATCAGCTCGTCGAGCGCGGGCTCCGATCGCCCGGCGATCGGGAAGCCCACTGCCACATCGTCGCCGGCGCCGATCTTGGCGAGCAGCGCGGCGAACGCGGCCTGAATCACCATGAAGCTGGTCGCGTTGTGTTCGCGGGCTACCCGGCGAACCTGGTGCTGCAGTTCCGCCGGCCAGTCCACCGCCAGGCGGGCGCCGCGGTGGTCGGCGACCTGCGGGTAGGGCCGATCGGTGGGCAGTTGCAGGCGTTCGGGCAGCCCGGCCAGGACCTCCGCCCAGAAGTTCAGCTGGGCCGCGATGCGGCTGTCGCTATCGTCCACGTCTCCGAGATGCGCGCGCTGCCATAGCGTGTAGTCGACATACTGCACGGCCAGCGGCGCCCAGTCGGGAGCATGCCCCGCGCACCGACTGGCGTATGCCACCCCGAGGTCCCGCGCGAATGGGGTGATCGACCAGCCGTCGGCGGCGATGTGGTGTACCGCGACCACCAGCATGTGGGTGTCGTCGCTGACGTTGAAAAGCTCGGTGTGCAAGGGGCTTTCGTTCGCCAGGTCAAAGGTGTACCGGGCCGCCGCCGCCATGCGCTCACGCAGCCGGTCTTCCGGCCACCCGCGGGCATCGACGACGTCGCAGGCAAAGCCGATCCGCTCGCCGGGAACCACCACCTGCTGCGGGACGCCGTCGGTGGCGGCGAACACCGTGCGCAGGCTTTCGTGGCGGGCCACGACGTCGGCCAGGGCGGCACCAAGCGCGTCGGCGTCCAGGTGACCGCGCAGCTTCAATGCGACGGTGACGTTGTAAATCGGTGAGGGGCCTTGGAACTGGTCGATGAACCACAGTCGGCTCTGGGCGAACGACAGCGGGATCACCTTCGGGCGCTCCCCCGCCACCAGCGGCTCCGGCCGGCCGGCTTCATCACCGATCAGGAGCACCAGCTCGGCGACGGTGGGCGCGTCGAAGACGGCCCGCACCCCGAGGTCCGCGTTCAGGCTGGTGTTGACCGCGGCGATCAGGCGCATCGCCGACAGCGAATCCCCACCCAGGTCGAAGAACGAGTCGTCGACGCCGACGCGCTCCAGCCCGAGTACCTGGCCGTAGATTCCGACGAGGATCTCTTCGACGGCGGTGGCCGGCGCGCGGTAGCGATCCACGTCCTGGTAATCCGGTGCGGGCAGGGCTTTTCGGTCGAGCTTGCCCGAGGCGGTCAGCGGGAACTCCTCGAGCGCCACGATGTGCGTCGGCACCATGTACTCGGGCAGCCACGCGTTCAGCCGCTCGCGGACCTCGCCGATCTTGGTGTTGGTGCGGGGGTCGTTGGCGAGGCTCGTGCGCTGCCGGGTCCCGGCCGCGGGTAGGTAGGTGTCGATCAGGGGTTCGGCGGGCTGGTCGGTGGCGTCGACGAAAACCGCGCTGAGCGTGCCCAGTTGGGTTCCCCAGGTCACCGCGACGCGATAACCGGTGGAGTCACCGAGGCGATGCAGTTCTTCGGCGACGGCGGCGCCGGTGCCGGTGTCGGAGCCGGCTTCGGTGAGCGCGTCGGCCACGGGTAGACCGGCGGCGAGGGCGGTTTCGACGCGGACGTCGGCGATCACCCCGGCCTGGGGGATCTCAGTGATACGGACGACGGCGGGACGTAGCGCCGCCAATTCGCCGCGCAGCCCGTCCAGGCCCGCGCACTCTTCCCACGACCACGTGGGCGCGGTGGCCACCGAGCGCACGCGTGCGGGCGCTTTGTGAATGGCGACGTCGTAGCGGTACCGGTTCAGCTCGTTGTCGGAGAATCCGCGTTTGACTTGGATGTCGAGCCCGCCCGCCGATGGGCTGTTGACGGCCCAGGTGGTGAAAAACTCCGGAGCCAAGAGTAATTCGGTCTCACCGAGCATGGCGTGGCGAACGCGCTGCCGGATGTCGGAGGCGTCGGTGGCGTCGGCGCCCCTGCGCGCCAGCGCGATTCCGGTCTGGAACGCGGGCTGCAGGGTGTGGTTACGCACGTCACCGATGAACATCGCGCCGCCGGGGGCCAGCAGCTCCATCGCGTTGTCGATCACCTCGGCCAGATATCCCGCGTTCGGGAAATACTGGACGACCGAGTTGAGAATGATGGTGTCGAAGTGCGCCCGTGGCAGTCGGTCCGTGACGTGGGCGGGCTGGGTCAGCAGCTCGACGCGGTCGCGCCATCCGAACTGCGACTGCTCCAGTGAGCGGGCCAGGTTTTGGATCGCCACCGGCGAGAAGTCGGTGGCGACATACTGATCGCACTGCGGGGCGATCTGTGACAGCAGCAATCCCGAGCCGACGCCGATCTCGAGCACGCGCCGCGGCCGCAAAGCCATGATCCGATCCACCGTGGCGCCACGCCACTCGATCATCTCCTCGAGCGGGATGGGGTCGCCGGTGTAGCTGCTGTTCCAGCCGCGGAAGTCCATGCCGAAGTCCGACCCGGCATCGGGGCCGTACAACTCGTCGTACAGGTGTTGCCACTCCTCGACGTTTTCCGCGTCGTGGTCGGCGCTGGTGTTGTGATCGAGGGTGACGTAGGCGACGAGATGGGATCCGGTGCCGGTGTCGTGCACCGTGACGGCGGCCTGAGTGACGTGCGGGCAGGCCAGCAAGGTGTTTTCGATTTCGCCCAGTTCGATGCGCTGGCCCCGCAGTTTGATCTGGGCGTCGGCGCGACCGACGAAGTCCAAGAGTCCGTCGCGGGTCCAGCGCACCAGGTCACCGGTGCGATACATGCGCTCGCCGGCGCCGCCAAATGGGTTGGCTACGAATCGTTCCGCGGTCAGGTCGACCCGGCCCATGTAGCCGTGCGCCAGCGCCGGCCCGCTCACGTACAGCTCGCCCACGACGCCGATCGGCGCCGGGTTCAGCCAGGCGTCGAGCACCATGGCGCACACACCCGGGACGGGGGTGCCGATGCGGATCGGGCCCTCGGCCGACAGCGGCGCAGTGGTGATCCAGATGGTGGTTTCGGTCGGGCCGTAGACGTTGAACATGCGCCGGCCGGGCGCCCAGGCGGCCGCCAGCTCCGCGGGGAACGCCTCGCCGCCGATCATCAGCTTGTCAAATTCGTTCAGGCGGGCGGGATCCAGCGACGACAACACCGTCGGGGTCAGGAACGCCGCGTTGACGCGCTGACTCTGCAGCAGGGCGGTCAGTGGCTCGCCGGCGTACACCTGTGGCGGGGCCACCACCAGTGCCGCCCCGGGCGCCGCCGCCAGCAACATCTCGCCGACCGACGCGTCGAAGGTCGGCGAGGCGACCATCAGCACCCGCGTGCCGGCATCCAGTCCGGACGACTCACGTTGCGCGGCAGCCCATCCCAGCAGCCCCGCGTGGCTCAGCACCACCCCTTTCGGGACGCCGGTCGACCCGGACGTGAAGATAACGTACGCGGTGTCGTGCGCGGTCAGCGGCGCCAATCGCTCGGCGTCGGTGATCGGCGCGGCGGACTGCCCGGACAGATCAAGGCCGTCGATGCGCAGCACGGGCCGCGCGCCCGCCCCGGCAACTTCGTCCGTGTCGCAGGTCAAGACGCAGGCCGCGTCCGCGGCGTCCAGCACGGCGGCGACCCGCTCGACCGGATGGTCCAGATCCACTGGTGCATGCACGCCGCCGGCCTTGACCGCCGCCCAGAAGGCGACCACCAATTCGACCCGGCGATCCATCGCCACACCGACCGCGCGCTCCGGCCCCACGCCCGCGTCGATCAGCTTGCGCGCCAAGCGGGTTGACCACTCGTCGAGCTCGCCGTACGACAGCCGCCGGTCACCGTCGACGACCGCGACCGCGTTGGGGTCGGCCGCCACCGCCGCCGACAACAACTCCGGCGCCACCCCCACCGGCGCGGCGACACCCGCGCCGGACAACTGCGACAGCACCAGGTCGCGCTCGCCGCCGTCGAGCAGCTCCACGGACGACAGGCGGCGGACGGGATCGGAGGTCATCGCCACCAACACCCGCTGGAACCGTTCGACCAGCGCCTCGACGCTCGCGGCGTCGAACACGTCGGTGTCGAATTCGACGTGGAGGCCGAGCTCGCGGCCCGGGAGGGCCTCCATCGTCAACGGGTAGTGGTTGTACTCACGGTTGGTGAACTCGGCGATGGCCAGCCCGTCGGGGCCCAATTCCATGCCGTCGCCGATCGGATAGTTCTCGTAGACGAACAGGGTGTCGAAGAGCTGCTCGTGGCCGGTGAGGCGATGAATGTCGCTGAGCGCCAGGTGTTGATGCTCGAGCGTGTCGTTGTTGGTGTCCTGCAACTGCCGCAGCAGGTCCGCGGTGGTGGTCGTCGGGGTGATGTTGGCGCGCACGGGCACCGTGTTGATCAGCAGTCCGACCATCGATTCGGCGCCGGCCACTTCGAGCTGGCCCACGCGAGACCGGGGGGTGCCGAAGACGACGTCGTGCTGGCCGGTCAGCGACGTCAGCAGCAACGCCCACGCGCCCTGCAGGACGGTGCTGACGGTGGTCTGGCACGAGCGCGCGAGTTCGGTGAGGGCCTGGGTGGTTTCCTCGGCAACGCGGAAGGATTCCGATCCGCGCCGCCCTTGTCCCAATCGGTCCTTCGGGCCGATCAATGTGGGCGTTTCGAAGTCGGCGAGCACCTGGGCCCAGGCGGCGCGGGCGGCTTCGAGGTCCCGATCGGCCAGCCAGGTGACGAAGCTGCGGTAGGGCGCGGCCGCGGCGAGCGGCTCCCCGTAGTAGCTGGTGAAGACTTCGCGCAGCAGGATCGGCAGCGACCAGCCGTCGAGCACGATGTGGTGGTTGGTCAGCACCAGCCGGTGCCGGTCGATCCCGGTGCGCACCAACGCCACCCGGAAGGGCGGCTGGTCGGCCAGGTCGCAGACCGCGGCGCGCTCGTCGGCGCACAGCCGCTCGATCTGCTCCTCGGTATCGAGCTCGACGTAGCGCCAGGCCACCACCGGGTTGGCCGGAATGATCTGCACCGGCTCGTCGAAGCGCTCGTAGAACCGCGCCGCCAGGTGTGGATGCCGGTTGATCACCGTGCGCACCGCATCGTGCAGGCGGTCGGGGTCGAGGGGGCCGGTGAGCGTGAAATCCAGCTGCACCGCGTACATGTCGTCGCTGCCCTGCGCGGTGCTGGAATGGAACAGCAGACCCTGCTGCAGCGGGGTCAGCGGCAGAATGTCGGCGGGTTCGTACCGCCGGTGCAGCTCGTCGATCTGCGGCTGGCTCAGCCGCGCGGGCGCGATGTCCGACGGCGTCAGCCCGCCGCCACCGGCGCGCACGTGCGCGCAGACGCCGGACAAGGCGTCGAACCACAGTTGGCTCAGCCGGGAGATCTGCGCTTCGTCGAGGGCCGACGGCGCCCAGGCCCAGTCGGCGTGCAGCTGCGGCCCGGCGTCGGTGTCGACGGTGCCGGCGTTGAGTTCTACGGTGTGCGCCAACGGCATTGGGACCGCCGCAGCGGCAGCGGTCAGGGACAGGCTCTCCGGGTGCAGCCGCCACAACTCGTCGGACAGCTCGGGCCCGCCGACCAGGCGACCGAGGTAGTTGAACCCGATCGTCGGGTCACGACCGTCCAGCTCCACGTCACCATTCAGGTAGCGCAGCACGCCGTACGTCGGCGGGTGCGGCACCGCGCGGAGCTGTTCCTTGACTTCTTTGATCACCGCCCCGAGCGCCGGGTCGCCGGCCAGCACCTGGGACCAGTCCAGCCCACCGGCCGTTAGTGACACCGGGTATTTGGTGGTGAACCAGCCGACCGTACGCGACAGGTCCACATCGGGCGCGAGTTCCTCGTGGCGGCCGTGGCCTTCGACGTCGATGCCGATCGGGCCCGCGGCATCGCTCAAGAACTCCGACCATGCCAACGAGAACGCGATCAACAAAATGTCTTGCACGCCAGCGTGAAACGCCGCGGGCGCCGCACCGAGCAGCGTGCGAGTGGTCTCGACATCCAGGGACGCCGACAAGTGCCCGGCGGTGGCATAGGTGTCGGCGTCGGGCCGTACCGCCGGCAGCGAAGACGGTGTCGCTGCGATTCGCGCCCAGGCATCGGCCGTCTCGATGACTTCCGGGCGGTGCGCATGCTCGCCGAGTAGCGTTGCCCATCGGGCGAACGACGTGCCACCCGCCGGCAGCGCCACCGGCTGACCGCCTCGGTGCTGCGCCCAGGCGATGTTCAAGTCTTCCAACAGGATTCGCCAAGACACCCCGTCGATGGCCAGATGGTGGATGATCAACGCCAGCTGACGGGTGGGACCGAGCCAGAGCGCGCTCAGCATGGCCCCGGTGGCGGGGTCGAGCCGCGACCGCGCCTGCACCAGTGCCTCATCGGACAACGCATCCACGGCTCGGAGGCAGCCTGCCGCGTTCACCGAGCCCGGCTCGGGCACCCACAACGACCGTCCGTCGCCCTCGACGCGCAGCCGCAGCATGGCGTGCCGGTCCAGCAGCGCCTGCAAAACGGGCACCACGTCGGCCTCGGTCACTCCAGCGGGCGCCTGCAGCACCATCGTCTGGTTGAACTGACTGATGGGGCCGTTCACGTCCTGCAGCCACCGCATGATCGGGGTGGCGAGGACCGGGCCGAGGCCCTCGTCGACCGCGCCGTCCTCACCGTCGATTGCGCCGACAACGCCGGCCAGGCGGGCAACCGTCTGTTCGACGAAGACGTCCCTGGGCCGGCACGTCAAGCCGGCCGCCCGCGCTCGCGAAACCACCTGCAGCGCCAGGATGCTGTCGCCGCCGAGTTCGAAGAAGGAGTCGTCGGTGCCGACGCGGTCGACGCCGAGGACTTCGGCGTAGATGGTGGCCAGGATTTCTTCGGTTGGGTTTTGCGGGGCGCGGTATTCGCCGGTGGCGTATTCGGGTGCCGGTAACGCGCGGGTGTCCAGCTTGCCGTTAGCGGTCAACGGCAACGCCGCCAGACCCACGATCGCCGCGGGCACCATGAACGCCGGCAACCGCTCGCTCAGCTGGGCGCGCACCTGGGCCGGGTCGGCGGCGCCGGTGATGTAACCGACCAGCCGCTTATCCCCGGGGCGGTCCTCCCGGGCGATCACCACCGCCTGCCCCACCCCGTCCAGCGTGCTTAACGCGGCCTGGATCTCACCGAGTTCGATCCGATAGCCGCGGATCTTGACCTGCTCATCGGCACGGCCCAAATAGCGCAGCTGCCCATCAGCGCCCCAACACACCAAATCCCCGGTCCGATACATCCGGTCACCGGGCGCCCCGAAGGGGCACGCCACAAACCGCGACCCGGTCAACCCGGCCCGGCTCATATAGCCGGCGGCCACCCCGGCCCCGGCCACATACAACTCCCCCACCACCCCGGCGGCACCGGCCGCAACCAGCCGCGAG